>NZ_JBPFDE010000015.1:0-105420 GCF_051025595.1 Pantoea phyllosphaerae | reverse complement strand
AGCGCCGATGGTAGTGTGGGGTCTCCCCATGCGAGAGTAGGGAACTGCCAGGCATCCATTTGCGATAACCCTGACCTTACGGTCAGGGTTTTTTGCGTTTCAGGCCAGGAAAAATACGCTGAAAGATCTCTCCTTCAGCACATCGGATCGGGTTACGCTCTGCCTAACCATTCGACGATAAAGCCGGTAATCTCGTCGGGACGATTGAGATTCAGCAAGGGCACATTTGTATCAAAGCGGCTATCGCTGGCAACAGCAATAACGTGCTCGTCCAGCAGCGGTAAATCCTCGCCTTTTACGCCAGCCCGCCACAAAGCAATTTTCGGCACCGGCTCATCTTTGAATCCTTCTACCAGCACCAGATCCAGCAGCGTTGCATCCATGCGGCTGACCAGATAGCGTAAATCAAGCATGGCATCCGGCGTCTCGCACATCAGCGCCCAGCGCTGCGAACTGGCGACAATAACCTGATCGGCGCCTGCTTTTCGCAGCAGATAACTGTCTTTTCCCGGCGTATCGATCTCCATCTGATGATGAGTATGCTTTATCAGGCCGGGCCTAATGCCTCGCGCTTTCAGCTGCGGAATCACCTGTTGCAAAAGCGTGGTTTTTCCGGTTCCACTCCAGGCGGCGATAGCCAGTAACGGCAGCGTCATAGCGCGTTATCCTCAAGATCGTCAGGCGTGTTCACATTGCGAAACGCGGCGTCATCCTGGCTTATCGTCACTGCATGGCCCCCCTGTTCGCGTAAAAATTGCATCAGGCGCCGCTCTCCGCGCTGCAGATAATCAGCCAGCGGCTTCGCCAGGCTGCGATGTAACAGCGCCAGGGCGGGATGATCGCGTTCGGCCGAGCGCGCCCATACGGCAGGCGCCTCTGCTTTACGTCGTTGTAGCTGCTTTACGTAATCAACGGGCACGAAGGGTGTGTCGCAGGAACAGAAGGCCACCCATTCCGTTTGTGCGGTTTGCAAACCGCTCAGCATGCCCGCCAGCGGTCCCGGATAGTCAGGCAAGGTATCTGAGATCACCCTACAGCCGCTCGACTGATAACGATCAAGGTTACGGTTGGCGCTTATCATGACAATGTCGACTTGCGGCCTGAGCCGTTGAAGAACATGCTGATAAAGCGGGATGCCGCGAAACAGCACCAGCCCTTTATCCTGACCGCCCATGCGACGCCCCTGACCGCCGGCCAGAATAACGCCGGTTAATGCTGTCATGCCGATACTCCTGTTTGAAGGCTTATAACAACGCTGTTATGAGGACAAATAGATGAAATACCATCGCCTGAATGAATTGCTTGAGCTGCTGCGTCCTGCGTGGCAACAGGAGCCCGATCTTAACCTGACGCAGTTTTTACAAAAACTGGCGCAGGAATCGGGGTTCAGTGGCCCATTAAGTGAATTAACCGATGACGTATTGATTTACCATCTGAAAATGCGCAACGCCGATAAGTATGCGGAAATTCCCGGTCGACAAAAAGATTATGAAACCGATTTTAAAACTGCGCTGCTGCGCGCGCGTGGTGTGATTAAGGATGATAACTAATGCTATGCTTGGCGGCTTCGAGTAGAGACTGTAACGGATAATCCTATGGATGCCGCTTTTAATTTCGAGACGCTTGATCCTGACGCCATCCTTGATGCGCTATGGGAAACCGGACTTCGGGTTGAGTCTGGGTTAACCGCGCTTAACAGCTATGAAAACCGCGTCTATCAGTTCAGTGATGAAGACCGGCATCGCTACGTGGTGAAGTTTTATCGCCCGCAGCGCTGGAGCGCGGCGCAGATTGAAGAAGAGCATCGCTTCACGCGCGATCTGCAGGCAGATGAGGTGCCGGTTGCCGCGCCTTTGATGCTGCAGGGAAAAACGCTGCATACCCATGCTGGCTTTATGTTTACCGTGTTTCCTAGCCTTGGCGGTCGGCAGTATGAAACCGACAATGATGAGCATCTGGAGTGGGTCGGCCGCTTTCTGGGCCGCATACACCAGACCGGGCGCAAGCAGCGCTTTGAACACCGTCCCTCAATGGACCTGGAGGAGTATCTGCATCAGCCGCGCGCCGAACTGGCGAGCAATGTCCTGGTGCCGGCTTCCCTGAAGGCAGCGCTGTTGCAGGCTGTAGATAAGCTTGGTGTCGCCTTGCAGCAGCGCTGGCATCACAGCTGGCAGCCGCTGCGTCTTCATGGCGATTGTCATCCTGGCAATATTCTGTGGCGAGACGGGCCATTCTTCGTCGATCTTGACGATGCGCGTAACGGGCCAGCGGTTCAGGATCTCTGGATGCTGATCAACGGCGATCGGCAGGAGCAGCGCGTTCAGTGGGATATCCTGCTTGAGGCTTATACTGAGTTCAGCGATTTTGATATTAATGAATTGTCACTGATTGAGCCTTTACGCGCTATGCGCATGGTTTATTATCTGGCCTGGGTTGCGCGCCGCTGGCAGGATCCGGCCTTTCCCCGTGCGTTTACATGGATGACGGATGAGGATTTCTGGCGCAGACAGATTTCGCAATTTACCGAGCAGGAGAAGCTGTTGCAGGAACCACCGCTGCAGCTGACCCCGCAATTTTAAATAGAGAAGTCAGGAGAATTTTTCACAATGAAGAAAATTTGGTTTGCACTGGTTGGTTTAGTGCTGGCGTTCAGCGCCTCTGCTGCCCAGTTTACCGACGGTCAGCAATACGTCAGCCTGCCGAAACCCGTCGCTGGCGAACCGCAGGTGCTGGAGTTCTTCTCCTTCTTTTGCCCGCACTGCTATCAGTTTGAGCGTGTTTACCACGTCGGTGAGGCCGTAAGAAAGAATCTGCCCGCAGACACCAAAGTGGTTAAATATCACGTCGACTTTTTGGGCGGCGATTTTGGCCCGGTTGTGACGCATGCCTGGGCGGTAGCAATGGCGCTAGGCGTTGAGGATAAAGTTACGGCGCCCATCTTCGACGGTATTCAAAAAACCCAGACGATTACCGATCCTGACAGCCTGAAAGCAGCCTTTATTAAAGCGGCAGGCATCTCATCACAGGAATATGATGCTGCCTGGAACAGCTTTGCCGTAAAAGCGCTGGTTGCTCAACAGCAAAAAGCCGCTTCTGACGTCGATCTGCGCGGCGTGCCAGCGATGTTCGTCAACGGCAAATATATGGTCAATAACGGCGGTCTCGACACCAGTTCCATGGATAACTTTGTCGCGGAATATGCCAACGTGGTGAAATTCCTGGTCAGCCAGAAATAATAAGCGCGCATCACGTCTGAAAACGCCGGCTTTGTCGGCGTTTTTTTATGATTGAAATTATTTAGCTAAATAGTCCATCTGCCTCCTTTCCGATTAATATCCACATAAGCTACTGCCTGTGCAGAAAGGTATACCCTGTCACAGCAATAACATAATTTATTGATTTTTATGTTTTTTATAAATTAATGCGCCGTTTTATACCATTAGCCGTAATGCGTTATGATTTTTGCGCACAAAGTTATCCACAGAAAGATCCTTGCGATCCGCACCGTAAAGGCGCGAAAAAATCGCAGCATGGGCGGCCTGCGTTCAACATTCTGCTCAAGCTGTGGCATCCTTATAGTCCAACCCATGGCAACGAAGATTACACAGACTTATGGCGCAAATTGCAGAAAATCCCCTGATTCTGGTTGATGGCTCATCCTACCTTTACCGCGCTTATCATGCGTTTCCGCCGCTCACCAATAGCGCAGGCGAGCCTACCGGCGCGATGTATGGCGTGCTCAACATGTTGAAGAGTCTGCTGGCGCAATACAATCCAAGCCACGTTGCCGTGGTATTTGACGCCAAGGGCAAAACCTTCAGGGATGAGTTGTTCGAGCACTACAAGTCGCATCGCCCGCCGATGCCGGACGATCTGCGCGCACAAACCGCGCCGTTGCACGAGATGGTGAAGGCGATGGGCCTGCCGCTGCTGGCGGTAAGCGGCGTCGAAGCGGACGACGTGATCGGTACGCTGGCGCTGCAGGCGGAAAAAGAGGGCCGTCCTGTGCTGATTAGCACCGGCGATAAAGATATGGCGCAGCTGGTGACGCCCAATATCACCCTGATCAACACCATGACCAATACCATCCTCGGCCCTGAAGAGGTCGAGCAAAAGTATGGCGTGCCGCCGGGGCTGATCATCGACTTTCTGGCGATGATGGGCGACAGCTCGGATAACATCCCAGGCGTGCCGGGCGTTGGCGAAAAAACCGCGCAGGCGCTGCTGCAGGGATTAGGCGGCATGCGGTCGATTTATGACAATCTGGATAAGGTCGCGGAGCTCTCCTTCCGCGGCGCGAAAACCATGGCGGCCAAGCTGGAGCAGAACCGCGAGGTCGCCTTTCTCTCTTATCAGCTGGCCACTATCAAAACCGACGTCGAGCTTGAGCTCAGCTGTAGTGAGCTGACGGTCGCCGAGCCGGACGTCGCCGCTCTGCAGGCGTTGTTCAGTCGTTACGAATTCAAACGCTGGCTGGCCGATCTGCAGGACGGCAAATGGCTGCAGGGCAAAAAGAGCAACCTGAAAGCGCAGCAGGCACTGCCGGATGAAGCGCCGGTTAAGCCAGAAGCGACCAGCGTGCTCGCCTCCGACGGTTACGTCACCATTCTCGATCAGGCGACGCTCGACGCATGGCTGGAGAAGCTGAAACAGAGCGATCTGTTTGCATTTGATCTCGAAACTGATTCGCTTGATACGCTTAGCGCTAACATCGTCGGTATCGCGCTGGCCGTTGCGCCGGGCGAGGCCGCCTATCTGCCGGTAGGCCACGACTATCTTGATGCGCCGGATCAGCTCGATCGCCGCGAGGTGCTGGCGCAGCTTAAGCCGATTCTTGAAGATGGCAACGCGCTGAAGGTGGGTCAGAACCTGAAGTACGATCGCGGCGTCCTGAAAAACTACGATATTGAACTGGGCGGCATTAAGTTCGATACCATGCTGGAGTCCTATATCCTTAACAGCGTCGTGGGCAAACACGACATGGACAGCCTGTCAGCGCGCTGGCTGAACCATAAAACCGTGACTTTCGAAGAGATCGCCGGCAAAGGAAAAAATCAGCTGACGTTCAACCAAATCGCGCTAGAGCAGGCCGCGCACTACGCGGCGGAAGATGCCGACGTCACGCTCCAGCTGCACCTGAAAATGTGGGCGGAGCTGGAAAAAGAGGCGGGCCCGAAGCACGTCTTCGAAGAGATCGAAATGCCGCTGGTCACGGTGATCTCGCGCGTCGAGCGTAACGGCGTGCTGATCGACCAGGGCATTCTGGCGCAGCATTCTAAAGAGCTGACGCTCAGGCTGGCGGAGCTGGAGCAGAAGGCGCACGAGCTGGCGGGCGAGCCGTTTAACCTGTCGTCTACCAAGCAGCTGCAGACCATCCTGTTTGAAAAACAGGGCATTAAACCGACTAAGAAAACGCCGGGCGGGGCGCCTTCCACCAGTGAAGAGGTGCTGGCGGAGCTGGCGCTCGATTATCCGCTGCCGAAAGTTATTCTGGAACATCGCGGCCTGTCGAAGCTCAAGTCTACCTACACCGACAAGCTACCGCAGATGATCAATCCGCTCACTGGCCGCGTCCATACCTCCTATCACCAGGCGGTAACGGCGACAGGGCGTCTCTCCTCTACCGATCCTAACCTGCAGAACATCCCGGTACGCAATGACGAGGGCCGTCGCATCCGTCAGGCATTTATCGCCGGGAAAGGCAACCGCATCGTCGCGGCGGACTACTCGCAAATTGAGCTGCGCATCATGGCGCACCTCTCGCAGGATAAAGGTCTGCTGGACGCCTTCGCGCACGGTGAGGATATTCACCGCGCCACCGCGGCAGAGGTCTTCGGCGTTGCGCTGGATAAAGTGAGCGGCGAACAGCGCCGCAGCGCGAAGGCGATTAACTTCGGCCTGATTTACGGCATGAGCGCGTTTGGCCTGTCGCGTCAGCTCAATATCGGCGCGGGCGAAGCGAAGCGCTATATGGATCTCTACTTCGAACGCTATCCCGGCGTGCTGCGCTACATGGAAAATACGCGCCAGCTGGCGGCCAGCAAAGGCTACGTCGAAACCCTGGATGGACGTCGCCTGTGGCTGCCGGACATCAACTCCAGCAACGCTATTCGCCGTAAAGCGGCTGAACGAGCGGCTATCAACGCGCCGATGCAGGGCACGGCAGCCGATATCATTAAGCGAGCAATGATTGCGGTGGATGACTGGCTGCAGCAGCGCAACGACGGCGCGATCAGGATGATCATGCAGGTTCACGATGAACTGGTGTTCGAAGTGCAGGGCGATGAAGTTGAGTCCGCCAGCCAGCAGATCCGCGCACTCATGGAAGGCAGTATGAAGCTGGACGTGCCGCTGCAGGTTGAAGTCGGCGTCGGCGAAAACTGGGACGAGGCACACTGATTGAGATCGCTCAGGCTGGCGACGACGCTTCGTTGCCTGTCGCTTCAGGCATAAGAAAAAAGTCGGTTTAACCGATTCAGCCACAGCCAAAAGTACGCAGGTTCTAACTGCTTATCGGTTAAGCATTTTTCTGGTAATTAAACTACAGGCAGAGGCGAATTTTGTGACGAACACATGAAAAATCATGTCGTTTGATGAAAGCTAACTACAAAAAACCCTTTGTGCGTCAGAAAAAATCAGGTAAAGTTCGAGGCGTAGGGTACAGAGGTAAGATGTTCTATCTTTCAGACCTTTTACTTCACGTAATCGGATTTGGCTGAATATTAGCCGCCCCAGTCATTTATGACTGGGGCGTTTTTTATTGGGCTTTTGGTCAGCTTCGCAAGGCCATTACGCCTCGGCGGAGTCCTCCTGCGCGGGCGCCAGTTCGTTAAACCAGACGTCCAGTTTTTGACGCAGCTTGTCGACGCCCATCTTTTTCAGGGAAGAGAACATTTCCACCTGCACATCGCCCATAAAGGCCAGCGCCGCTTCGCGTACCATGTTGAGCTGCGCTTTGCGCGCGCCGGAAGCGAGTTTATCCGCCTTAGTCAGCAACACCATCACCGGGATGCCGCTCTCTACCGCCCACTGAATCATCTGCTGGTCGAGATCTTTTAACGGATGACGAATATCCATCAATACCACCAGGCCTTTCAGCGCTTCGCGCTTTTGCAGATATTCACCCAGTGCACGCTGCCATTTGCGCTTCATCTCTTCCGGGACTTCCGCATAGCCGTAGCCGGGCAAATCCACCAGACGTTTGCCCTCAGTAACTTCAAACAGGTTGATTAGCTGCGTGCGTCCGGGTGTTTTACTGGTGCGCGCCAGGCTTTTTTGATTGGTAAGCGTGTTCAGCGCGCTCGATTTCCCCGCGTTGGAACGTCCGGCGAAGGCGACCTCAATACCGGTGTCGGCTGGCAGGTGACGAATATCCGGGGCGCTGAGAATGAAATGGGTTACGTGATAATTCAGTGCAGACAAAGTTTAACTCCAGAGACGAATGCGGGCATTGGCGCTGATTATACGCGTTATGGCGCAAAAGTGCCCGAGCGCATCGATCGGTGGGCTTTTGTAAGATATCAGCTATAAAAGCTGCCAGCGATGACTGTTTTTACTAAAAATTTTAAAAATTAAAAACCTTTTTAATCATGAGGTTGGGAGTAATAAGACCTTTAAATGCACAAAAAAGCCTGATGTCAGGTTGTGGGTTCCGCAGGTTGGTCTACATTATTGGGCAGTGCGGGGCTGCACCCATCAGGATGATGTGCTCAGGAGCGTCAGGACGACCGCGAGCAATGGAAAGGAGACGGTCAGGGATAACAGGCCGGATAAGGACAGGGATTCGCTCAGGAGTTGAGCAGGCGCGGGATTGACCGGGACGTTGCGAGCCAAAAGGGAATAAAAATATGATTCCTTCTGCGGAAGGTGCGAAATAAGGCGACAGCATTAGGCTGTCGCCTTTTTTCTTTGTCCGCTTTCTGCTAGATTTCGCCGCAATTCTGTCCCCCTCTGTTGTCAGACGAGCTTGAGAAGCGGATACGTACGTTAAGGTGCGCATCGCCGACAAAAAAGCAGCGTCAGGAGTGAGAGGGTTATACTGATACTGATTAAAAACAGTGAGACCTGACATCATGAAGCAACCTGTACGCGGCGCACACGCTAAACCGGCAAGTAAAACAAAACGCAAATCGCGCGAAGAACTTAACGAGGCCGCACGCGATCGTAAGCGTGACAAAAAGCATCGCGGCAACGCCTCCGGCAGCCGTACCAATCCTGTTACCAGCGCGGGAAAATCTGCTCAGGGAAACAAAGCCAAAGATCCGCGCATCGGCAGCAAAAAGCCGATCCCGCTGGTGGCGGATGGTGCAGTTGCGAGCGCGCCGGTAAAAAAAGCGGCGAAGCCCGTGGCGAAAAAAGTGCGTCTCACCCCGGAAGAGGAGCTGGCGCAGCTGGAAAACAGCGAGCGTCTTGATGCGCTGCTGGATCGCATGGAAAACGGCGACACGCTGTCGGCGGAAGAGCAGGCCTGGCTGGATGAAACTCTGGACCGCATCGATGAACTGATGGAACAGCTCGGCATCGATATGGATGACGAAGCGGAAGATGAGCAGGCTGAAGAAGACATGTATCGTCTGCTGAAAGGCAACTGAGTTTTTGATCGGCATGCGCGCAGGCGCATGCCGCGCCAGACAGGTAAATCGTTATGTTTTGGCCTGGATCAATTTTAGCGCTGCTGCTGTCATGTTATCTCATCTGGTTATTGGCTAAACTACGCCGCCTGTCGCGTCTGAAGTCACGTTTACGTCGGGTTCCGTCCCGCCCACCTTTCCTCTCTTCTGCATCGCGACCCTCTCACAGACGTCACCGGAAGGAGTAAGCATGTCTTTGCAACCTGTCTCCTGGGACCAGCGGCTTATTGAAAAATACAATTACGCCGGTCCGCGCTATACCTCATACCCGACTGCGCTTGAATTCAGCGACAGCTACGGCGAGGCGGATTTTCTGCGTGCCGTGGCGCGCTATCCGGCGCGCCCGCTGTCGCTCTACGTTCATATCCCGTTCTGCCATAAGCTCTGCTATTTCTGCGGCTGCAATAAGGTCGTCACGCGGCAGCTGCATAAAGCTGACCGCTATCTTGACGCGCTGGCACAGGAGATTCGCCAGCGCGCGCCGCTGTTCCGCGACCGACGCGTCACGCAGCTGCACTGGGGCGGCGGCACGCCGACCTTTCTTAATCATGACCAGCTTTCACGGCTGGTGGCATTATTGAGGGATCACTTTAGCCTGGCGGACGATCTGGAGATGTCGATCGAGGTCGATCCGCGCGAAATCGATCCCGATACCATTTCGCACCTGCGCCAGCTCGGTTTTAACCGGCTGAGCATGGGCGTGCAGGATTTCAATAAAGCGGTGCAGGAGCGCGTAAATCGCGTTCAGGATGAAGAGGCGATCTTTGCCCTGATGGCGCGGGCACGCGAGCAGGGCTTTCACTCTACCAGCATCGATCTTATCTACGGCTTGCCGCTGCAAACGCCGGAGAGCTTCGCCTATACCCTACAGCGCGTGATTGCGCTTAATCCGGACCGCATGAGCGTGTTCAACTATGCGCATCTGCCGACGCTGTTTGCGGCGCAGCGTAAAATCAAAGAGCAGGAGTTGCCGTCGGCGCAGCAGAAGCTGCAAATCCTGCAGCAGACCATCGCGACGCTGACGCAACAGGGCTATGACTTTATCGGCATGGATCACTTTGCGAAACCGCAGGACGAGCTGGCGCAGGCGCAGCGCGCTGGCTTGCTGCATCGCAACTTCCAGGGCTATACCACTCAGGGCGACAGCGATCTGCTGGGGCTAGGCGTGTCCGCCATCAGCATGACTGGCGACAGTTACGCACAGAACGAGAAAGAGCTGAATCGCTGGTACGACGCGGTGGCGTCGCGCGGCGAGGCGCTGTGGCGCGGCGTAGCGCTAAGCGCGGACGATTGCCTGCGACGCGACGTCATCAAGCAGCTAATTTGCAACTTCTCGCTCGATTTTGGCGCCGTTGAAGCGCAGCATGCGATTCGCTTCTGCGACTATTTCGCCGAGGATTTAGCGCTGTTGCAGCCACTGATTGACGATGGTCTGGTGGCACGGCGCACGGATGGTTTGCAGGTCACCGGCGCAGGCCGTTTACTGATCCGCAACATCTGCATGTGCTTTGACGTGTATCTGCGCCAGAAGGCGCGCCAGCAGCAGTTTTCGCGCGTGATTTAAGGCAAAACGCGCTGGCGCGGAGTTTAGTTAAACAGATTGACCATGATGGCGCACAGCACGGTCGCGAAGGCAGCCTGCGGCGAGTGGCCGAGGGCACTGCCGATAACAGCGACATTGTGCGAAATCATGTGAAGAAAGGAATCTAACATCGTTCATCTCCCGATAGCCGCCCGTATGATACTGAACGGCATCGGCGTGTAAAGCGGGACAAGGCGAGGTTTTGTGTAAAAAGTCGCCTTGCCCTTCGCTCGTTACTCCATACCCAGCTCTTTCAGCTTGCGCGTGAGGGTATTACGTCCCCAGCCCAGCAGCCTTGCCGCTTCCTGCTTGTGTCCCTGCGTATGACGCAAAGCCGTGGTCAGCAGAGTGCGCTCCATCTCCGGCTGCGCCTCGGAGAGCAGGTTTTGATGACCGGAACGCAGCGCGCGGTCGGCCCACTGCGCCAGCAGAGTTGCCCAGCTGTCCGGCAGCGACTGCACCGGATTGTCCGGCGTGCTGGACTCAAACAGCTCAGGAGGCAGATCCTGAATCAGCACCTCCTGGCCGGCCGCCATCACCGTCAGCCAGCGGCAGGTGTTCTCCAGCTGACGCACGTTGCCGGACCAGTGCAGACGCGTCAGCGCCGCTTCGGTTTCCGGATGGAGGATTTTCGCTTCGACGCCCAGTTCGCGGGCCGCCACCTGCAGGAAATAGCGAGCCAGGCGAGGAATATCCTCACGGCGCTCGCGCAGCGGCGGCAGATGCACGCGGATCACGTTCAGGCGGTGGAACAGATCCTCGCGGAATTTGCCCTCCTGCACCCGCAGCTCGAGATTCTGGTGCGTGGCCGCAATAATGCGCACGTCAACTTTAACCGGCGCATAGCCGCCGACGCGATAAAACTGCCCGTCGGCCAGCACGCGCAGCAGACGCGTCTGCACGTCGAGCGGCATATCGCCGATCTCATCCAGAAACAGCGTGCCGCCATCCGCCTGCTCGAAACGGCCCTGACGAATCTGATTCGCGCCGGTAAACGCCCCTTTTTCATGACCGAACAGCTCTGACTCGATCAAATCCTTCGGGATGGCGGCCATATTAAGAGCGATAAAAGGGGCCTTGGCACGCGGGCTGTGACGATGCAGCGCATGCGCGACCAGCTCTTTCCCGGTTCCCGATTCGCCGTTGATCAGCACGCTGATCGACGAGCGCGACAAACGGCCGATAATGCGGAAGACATCCTGCATCGCCGGCGCTTCGCCGATGATATCGGTGGTGGGGCCGCTGACCGGCTGATTGCGCGGCTGCTGCTGCTCCTGATAATGACTAATGGCACGCTCCACCAGCGCTACCGCCTCATCAATATCGAAGGGTTTCGGCAGATAGTCGAAGGCCCCTTGCTGATAAGCGCTGACGGCCGCGTCGAGATCGGAGTGCGCCGTCATAATGATGACCGGCAGCATCGGATGACGCTGTTTAATCTGTTTCAGCAGCGCCAGTCCATCCATGCCCGGCATGCGAATATCTGACAGTAAAACGTCTGGGGTTTTGCTCGAGAGCGCGTCCAGCACCTCATTGCCGCTGTCGAAAGTGGCGCAGCTTAACCC
This sequence comes from Pantoea phyllosphaerae, assembly GCF_051025595.1. NCBI lineage: Bacteria > Pseudomonadati > Pseudomonadota > Gammaproteobacteria > Enterobacterales > Erwiniaceae > Pantoea > Pantoea phyllosphaerae. The sequence goes on along the minus strand of NZ_JBPFDE010000015.1, from coordinate 93,643 downwards.
GGCTCCAGTAAGCGCGCGTTCGAGCACCCAGCGGATGGAGCTATCGTCATCGACGATCCAGACTATCCCTCGTTGCATAGAAACCTCACTGGCGAATAGGCAGATAAACCGAAAATTCGGTGTGTCCAGGCCAACTGTTAAACTCAATTTTTCCTGAATGCTGATCAATCAGGCTACGGGCGATAGAGAGACCCAGGCCGGTGCCGCCTTCGCGTCCGCTCACCATCGGATAGAACAGGGTATCCTGCAGCTGAGCCGGAATGCCCGGGCCATTATCCTCAACGTCAATGCGTGCCACCAGACGATAGCGCGTACCGTGCAGGGTAAGCTGGAAGGCGGTGCGGGTGCGTAAAATAATGGTGCCGCCCTCGTTGCCCAGCGCCTGCAGCGCGTTACGCACCACGTTGAGCAACACCTGCTCAATCTGATCGGGATCGTGCGGCAGCTCCGGCAGGCTGGGATCGTAATCGCGCACCAGCGAGACATTCTCCGGCAGCTCCATCGACACCAGATTCACTACCCGCTCCGCCACCTGGTGAATGCTCTGCGTGATATGCATGCCAGGCTGCTGCGGACCGAGCAGACGATCCACCAGATTACGCAGGCGGTCCGCCTGCTCGATAATGACTTTGGTATATTCGTTCAGCGACGGGTCGGGCAGCGCGCGCGACAGCAGTTGCGCCGCGCCGCGAAGTCCGCCCAGCGGATTTTTAATTTCGTGTGCGAGTCCTCGCACCAGATCGCGCGCCGCCACCTGCTGCGCATGCTGAAGCTGCTCCTGGCTGAGACGGCGTTGATTATCCATCGGCGCCATCTCCAGCAGAATAAAACCGTCCGGCAGCCGTTGCGCCGTCAGCGCCATCACGTGCGCGCGGCCGTCGACCACCAGCGTCACTTCGCTGTCGGTAAAGCCCTGGCCAGCCTCCAGACTCTCGCGCATCACTTCAATATTCAGTGAAAAATAGCCGGTCAGATCGGGCAGCGGCGTGCCGAACAGTTTGCGTGAGCTTTGCGCCAGTAACTGCTGCGCCGCCGGATTGGCGTAGTGGATGACCAGATCGTCGTCCACCAGCAGAATACTGTTTATCAGGGAGTTGAGAATTTGCCCCGCGTCGGGCAGGGAGCCAGTTGCCATACAGCGTTCCTCTGCACTGATTTAGTGCATTATACTCTTCCGCGCCTGTTTTCAGACGGCTGAACGATGATTTCGCGGCGAAAAAAGCCCATCCGGAGATGGGCTAAAGTTTCCACGGCAACAAAAATCTTCTGCGCCCTGCGCGTCGCCGCTGCGTTAGCAGCCCCGGGGACTATCCTGTTGCCGCCTGAGGCGGCAACGCGACCGGTGCAGAATAAAGATTAAACGCTGTAGTAAAGTTCGAACTCAACCGGGTGCGGCGTCATGCGGATACGGTCATTTTCGACTTTACGCAGTTCGATGTAGGCATCGATGGCGTCGTCGGTGAACACGCCGCCGCGGGTCAGGAACTCGCGATCTTCGTTCAGTGCGTTCAGCGCTTCTTCCAGCGAACCCGCTACTTTTGGAATCTCCGCTTCTTCTTCCGGCGGCAGATCGTACAGGTTCTTGTCCATTGCATCGCCCGGGTGGATCTTATTGATCACGCCGTCCAGGCCAGCCATCAGCAGCGCGGTGAACGCCAGGTACGGGTTAGCGGCCGGATCCGGGAAGCGCGCTTCGATACGGCGGGCTTTCGGGCTGGCGACAACCGGAATACGGATAGAGGCGGAGCGGTTACGGGCAGAGTAAGCCAGCATAACCGGCGCTTCGTAGCCAGGCACCAGACGCTTGTAGGAGTTAGTGGTCGGGTTCGCCAGAGCATTGATCGCTTTCGCGTGCTTGATGATACCGCCGATGTAGAACAGCGCGGTTTCAGACAGGCCGCCGTACTTATCGCCAGCGAACAGGTTCACGCCGCCTTTAGAGAGCGACATATGGCAGTGCATACCTGAACCGTTGTCGCCAAACATTGGCTTCGGCATAAAGGTCGCGGTTTTGCCGTAGGCGTGCGCAACGTTGTGCACCACATATTTATAAATCTGAATTTCGTCCGCTTTCTTGGTCATGGTGTTGAAGCGGGTCGCCACTTCGTTCTGACCAGCCGTTGCCACTTCATGGTGATGTGCTTCAACCACCAGGCCCATCTGCTCCATGGTGAGACACATGGCGGAGCGGATATCCTGCGCGGAGTCAACCGGCGGAACCGGGAAATAGCCGCCTTTCAGGCCCGGACGGTGGCCTTTGTTGCCGCCTTCGTACTCTTTGCCGGTGTTCCAGGCCGCTTCGATATCGTCGATAGCGACGTGCGAGCCGGAAGTTGAAGAGCCGAAGCGAATGTCGTCGAACAGGAAGAATTCCGGCTCCGGTCCAAACAGCACGGTGTCGGCGATGCCTGATGAGCGCAGATACTCTTCAGCGCGTTTAGCGATAGAGCGCGGGTCGCGATCGTAGCCCTGCATGGTGCCTGGCTCGAGGATGTCACAACGGATGATCAGCGTCGGGTCTTCGAAGAACGGATCCAGAACGGCGGTGGTCGCGTCCGGCATCAGCACCATGTCTGATTCGTTAATGCCTTTCCAGCCGCCGATAGAGGAGCCATCAAACATTTTGCCTTCTTCGAAGAAGTCAGCGTTAACCTGGTGAGCAGGGATAGTAACGTGCTGTTCTTTACCTTTGGTATCGGTAAAACGCAGGTCAACAAACTTAACTTCGTGCTCGTTCATCATCGAGAGAACGTGTTCAGCGGACATACTCAACTCTCCTGGAAATGGTCATTGTCATCGTGGTGAGTGGCTGCGTCGTCTGAAACCTGAAGTGTCCGACCGCCATCCCCAACCAACCGATCTCGGCAAGCTCTGCAACCGTTGTGCAACTGCTGTTTTCGCTTATAAGAGATAAAGCGAATTCTGTGCCAACTTTCTTTTTTGCGGCTAAACCCTGCCTGTGCGCACCCTTTTGTTGCCAGCGCGCTGCACCAGCGTGGCAAATTTGCACCAAAGTTGTGCTTGCCCGCCTTTTAGTGGCACTAAAATGGTGCAAACCTCCAACTTAGTGCATTAAGTGCACCGCATCCAGCGCAAATTTCCGTCAGTGCAATAAACTTCAGGTGAAAAGTGTGATCGTGTTCAGTATCCCGCTTAATCCGTGTACAATAGCGCGCTATTTCTAATGCCTGAGGCAAAGTTGTGATCGAAAATTTGCGTAACATCGCCATCATCGCGCACGTCGACCATGGTAAGACCACCCTGGTTGATAAGCTGCTGCAACAGTCCGGTACCTTTGACGCGCGTACCGAAGCGACTGAGCGCGTGATGGACTCCAACGATTTGGAGAAAGAGCGTGGAATTACCATCCTCGCTAAAAACACCGCTATCAAATGGAATGACTACCGTATCAACATCGTTGATACCCCAGGACACGCCGACTTTGGCGGTGAGGTAGAGCGCGTCATGTCTATGGTTGATTCGGTGCTGCTGGTTGTCGATGCGATGGATGGCCCTATGCCGCAAACTCGCTTCGTGACCAAAAAAGCCTTTGCCCATGGTTTGAAGCCGATCGTCGTTATCAACAAGATTGACCGTCCGGGCGCGCGTCCTGACTGGGTTGTTGACCAGGTATTCGACCTGTTCGTCAATCTGGACGCTACCGACGAGCAGCTTGATTTCCCGATCATTTACGCATCTGCGCTGCAGGGCATCGCCGGTCTGGATCACACCGACATGGCTGAAGATATGACCCCGCTGTACCAGGCGATCGTTGAGCATGTTTCTCCGCCGAAGGTGGAAGTTGACGCGCCGCTGCAGATGCAGATCTCGCAGCTGGACTACAACAACTACCTGGGCGTGATCGGCATCGGCCGCATCAAGCGCGGTAAAATCAAGCCGAACCAGCAGGTTACCGTTATCGACAGCGAAGGCAAAACGCGCAACGGTAAAGTCGGTAAAGTGCTGGGCCACCTGGGCCTGGAGCGTATCGATACTGACCTGGCGGAAGCGGGCGACATCGTTGCAATCACCGGTCTGGGCGAGCTGAACATCTCCGATACCATTTGCGATCCGCAGAATGTAGAGGCGCTGCCGGCGCTGAGCGTCGACGAACCGACGGTGACCATGTTCTTCAACGTCAACACCTCGCCGTTCTGCGGTCAGGAAGGCAAGTATGTGACGTCGCGTCAGATCCTTGAGCGCCTGAACAAAGAGCTGGTGCACAACGTTGCGCTGCGCGTAGAAGAAACAGAAGATGCGGACGCGTTCCGCGTATCGGGCCGTGGCGAACTGCACCTGTCGGTGCTGATCGAAAACATGCGTCGCGAAGGCTTCGAACTGGCGGTTTCCCGTCCGAAAGTTATCTTCCGTGAAATCGACGGCCGTAAACAAGAGCCGTTCGAGAACGTCACGCTGGATATCGAAGAGAACAATCAGGGCGCGGTGATGCAAGCCATGGGCGAGCGTAAAGGCGATCTGAAAAATATGGATCCGGATGGCAAAGGCCGCGTGCGTCTTGACTACGTGATCCCGAGCCGTGGACTGATCGGTTTCCGTAACGAATTCATGACCATGACGTCAGGTACCGGTCTGCTCTATTCCACCTTCAGCCACTACGACGACATTCGTCCGGGCGAAGTGGGCCAGCGTCAGAACGGCGTGCTGATCTCTAACGGCCAGGGCAAAGCGGTTGCCTTCGCCCTGTTCGGTCTGCAGGACCGCGGCAAGCTGTTCCTGGGCCACGGCGCGGAAGTCTATGAAGGCCAGATCATCGGTATTCACAGCCGCTCCAACGACCTGACCGTTAACTGCCTGACCGGTAAGAAGCTGACCAACATGCGTGCTTCCGGTACGGATGAAGCAACCACGCTGGTGCCGCCGGTGAAGATGACCCTTGAGCAGGCCATCGAATTCATCGATGACGACGAGCTGGTTGAAGTTACCCCGCAGTCGGTGCGTATCCGTAAACGTCACCTGACCGAAAACGACCGCAAACGCGCGTCGCGCGGTCCGAAAGAGTAAGACGTTTCGCTCTGATAAAAAGCCCCGCTTAGCGGGGCTTTTTTTATTCCTGTCCTCTGTCTGATGCGCGTTATCCCGCTGCGACGGCGCCGTCCGTCAACCATGCGCCTGAAGCTGGCCTGCGCTAGCTTCAATAACGGATTTTCTCCTGCCTGTTACCTGTTCAGCCCCTAATTTTGCCGCTAGAGTGAATGATCCAGGGAATCAGAGGAGTAACGGCATGTTGTACATTTTTGATTTAGGCAATGTGATTGTTGATATCGACTTCAATCGCGTGCTGGGCGTCTGGAGTGACCTCGGCCGCGTTCCGCTGGCGCTGCTGCAAAGCCGCTTCCAGATGGATGAGGCGTTTGAGCAGCACGAGCGCGGCGAGATCAGCGACGAACATTTCGCCGCAGAGCTGTGCGAGCGGCTCGACATTGCGCTGAGCTATGAGCAGTTCGTGGCGGGCTGGCAGGCGGTATTTATGGGCGCGCGTGCCGATACGCTGGCGCTGATGAATCAGCTCCGCGCCGACGGGCATCGCGTGGTGATCCTCTCCAATACCAACAAGCTGCACACCGAATTCTGGCCGACACAGTATCCGGACGTGCGCGCCGCGGCGGACGCCATCTATCTGTCGCAGGAGCTGGGCATGCGTAAGCCTGAGGCACGTATCTTTGAGCACGTGCTGCAGCAGGAGGGTTATCGCGCCGATCAGGCGATCTTCTTTGATGATAACGCGGATAACATCGCAGGCGCGGAGGCGCTCGGCATCAGAAGCGTACTGGTCACCGACAGCAAAACCGTGCCGACCTGGCTGGCAAGCCATCGCTGAATGATGACGTCGCGCCCTTTTATTTCGACCTGCCACGCGCTCTGGCTGTGGCTCAGGCTGCTGTGGAAACGCATCGACCAGGACAACATGACGACGCAGGCCGGCAATCTGGCCTTTGTCTCGCTGCTGGCGCTGGTGCCGCTGATCGCCGTGGTCTTCGCGCTGTTCTCCGCGTTTCCGGTCTTTTCGGAAGTCAGCGTTCAGCTGAAAAATTTCATCTTTGCCAACTTTGTGCCAGCGACCGGCAACGTGGTGGAGCGCTATCTGGATCAGTTCGTGGCCAACGTGCACCGTATGACGGCGCTGGGCGCGATAGGATTGATTGTCACCGCGCTGCTGCTGATGCATTCGGTCGATACCGCGCTCAACACCATCTGGCGCAGCCATAAAAAGCGCCCGCTGGTTTACTCTTTCGCTGTCTACTGGATGATCCTGACGCTGGGGCCGCTGCTGGCCGGCGCCAGTCTGGCGATCAGCTCTTATCTGCTCTCGCTGCGCTGGATAAGCGCCAGCGGCGTCTACGGCGTGATCGATCAGGTGCTGAGAGTCTTCCCCTTGCTGCTCTCCTGGCTCACGTTCTGGCTGCTTTACAGCATCGTGCCGACGCGTAACGTGCCGTCGCGCGACGCCTTGATCGGCGCGCTGGTGGCGGGCGCGCTGTTCGAGCTGGGTAAAAAGGGCTTTGCCCTCTATGTTACGATGTTTCCTTCATACCAGCTGATTTATGGCGTGCTGGCAGTTATTCCAATCCTGTTTCTCTGGGTCTACTGGACCTGGTGTATTGTGTTGTTAGGCGCGGAAATTACCGCAACGCTGGACGATTATCGCCAGCTAAAACACCAGGAAGGCGAAAAAGAACGAGAGGTTGCATGATTGCGTTGATTCAACGAGTACTGAGCGCCAGCGTTAGCGTGGATCGCACGGTGGTAGGCGAAATCGGGCCTGGCCTGCTGGTGCTGTTAGGCGTAGAAAAAGAGGACGATGAGAAGCGCGCCGAACGGCTCGCTGAAAAAGTGCTGGGCTATCGCATTTTCAGCGACGAGCAGGGAAAAATGAACCTGAGCGTCCAGCAGGCGGGCGGCAGTGTGCTGGTGGTGTCGCAGTTTACGCTGGCGGCGGATACGCAAAAAGGCATGCGTCCCTCTTTTTCCGGCGGCGCGGCGCCCGCTGAAGCAAACCGCCTGTATGACTATTTCAGCGACTGCTGTCGTCGCCAGGGTGTAACCACCGCCAACGGCCGCTTCGCCGCCGATATGCAGGTCGCGCTGGTCAACGATGGCCCCGTTACCTTCTGGTTGCAGGTGTGAGTCTGGCAGCTGAGCGGCACGGGACTGGCCACGCAAGCTCTGAACGAGAGAACCACTTTATGTATCATCTTCGGGTACCGCAAACGGCGGAAGAGCTGGATATGTACTACCAGTTCCGCTGGGAAATGTTACGCAAGCCGCTGCGCCAGCCGCAGGGCTCCGAGCGGGACGGCTGGGACGCGCTGGCGCATCATCAGATGGTGGTGGACGAGCACGGTCAGCCGGTGGCCGCCGGACGTCTCTATATCAATGCCGACAACGAAGCCTCGATTCGCTTCCTTGCCGTGCATCCGTCGGTGCAGGGGAAAGGGCTGGGCACGCTGGTGGCGATGACGCTGGAATCGGTGGCGCGGCAGGAAGGCGTGAAGCGCGTAACCTGCGCCGCGCGCGAAGACGCGGTCGAGTTTTTCGCCAAGCTGGGCTACCTCAATCAGGGAGAGATCACCGCGCCGCAGACCACGCCGGTGCGCCACTTCCTGATGATTAAGCCGGTGGTAACGCTGGACGATATTCTGCATCGCGCTGACTGGTGCGGTCAGCTGCAGCAGGCCTGGTATGACAATATTCCGCTCAGCGAGAAGATGGGCGTGCGCATTTTGCAGTTCACCGGGCAAAAATTTATTACCACCATGCCGGAAACCGGCAACCAGAACCCGCACCACACCCTGTTTGCCGGCAGCCTCTTCTCGCTGGCGACCCTGACCGGCTGGGGGTTAATCTGGCTGCTGCTGCGCGAGCGCCATCTTGGCGGCACTATCATCCTGGCGGACGCCCATATTCGCTACAGTAAGCCGATCGCCGGCCGTCCCGGTGCGATTGCCGATATCGGTTCGATGAGCGGCGATCTGGATCGCCTGGCGCGCGGACGCAAAGCGCGCGTGCGCCTTGAAGTCGAGCTGTATGGCAATGAGGAGCCGGGCGCGGTATTTGAAGGGGTCTATATCGTGCTGCCCGCCGATCCCGACGAGCCGCTGGAAGAGGGCGGGTCCGGCGCGCGCATCAACTAAATCACCAGGGCTGATATGCGGCCCTGGTGCACTCTTTATCTGACTTCGCCCGCCTGCATCTGCTGCTCAACCTGCTGCGTGTCGGTACGCAGCGAGAGCGAGCCGCTCGCCGAGGATTTCAACGGCGCGTTCGCCTTGAGCGAGGCGTTGAGCTGAAGCTGAAAATTGCTCGGGCCGCCCGCGGGCAGCGCAGGCCAGCCCCAGTTTTGTAGTATCCCTGCGGGCACCGCCTGGCCTTTCAGCGTCAGCGCCACCGGCCGATCTGGCTGCTGGCCGACGCTGGCCGATCCTTCCAGCAGTCCATTACCGCTAAAAGCGCTCATCTCTGTCACCTGGATCTGCCGATCGTCGGCGATAAGAGTGAGCGACGGATGGCGCAAGTCGACGCGGTTAAATGTCGCCTCGGCGGCGTTAAGACTCAGCTTGCCTGACCAGATCCCCCACTGATGCTGACGCGCCAGCAGCAGATTTTCGCCGCTGCCCTCCAGCGAGGTCATCTGAAACGGAAACGCCGGATTGATATCGATGATCAGGTTGCGATTAGAGGTGAAGCGTCGCACCTCCAGCGAATCGAGCCAGGTCGGCAGCGCCGCCTGCCAGCGATCGCGCCACGTTTCCGGCAGCGTATATTCCAGTCCGGCGACCGCCAGATTATTCAGCGTCAGGCGCTTGTCGCTGCGGCTCCAGCGGCCGTCGGCGCGGATCACGCCATTGGCCCAGCGCGAGCTAAACTGGGTCAACGCGATACCCTGCGGCGACAGGTCGAGATTGAGGATCGGATCGTTAAGCTCAAAGCGTCCGTTGATAAAGTTGCTGGCGTTCAGCGCGATCGAACCGTCGTCGCTGCGCCAGTCATCGCCTTGCCAGGTCAGGTTTTTCAGCGTCAGATCGAGATCGGTAACCGCCCAGTCCGGACCCTGCAGGCGCGCATCGGTCATATCCAGACGATTAATGGTAACGGAAGGCAGCGCCTGAATTGGCCGCAGGAAGTCCGTCAGGCTCTGGGCGGTTTGCAGGCGAATATCGTTGAGGCGAAGCTGGTGGATCAGCCAGTTGCCCTGCGCGTCGCGCTCGGCGCTGCCGGTCATCGAACCGCGCGCCAGATCGGCGCCGACGTTGCTGAAGAGCATGCGACCCTGCGCTACGCTGCCCTGAATCAGGACGTTAGCGCCCGACACCTTGTTCAGCGTCAGGCCGCCAGCGCTCATCTGAAACTGCGCGTCGCTGCCCAGCATGCTCTTCGTCGTGGGTTTCCATGGCATAACGCCGCCGTTTACCCGCTGAGCCGTAAGCGGAAGCGGCGAGTCTGGACTGTCTATGCGCATATTATTCAGCTGCAGGCGTCCTGCCTGGAAAGGCAGCGCGTCGCCAGGCGTCAGGTTTGCCAGATTCACCGCGCCGTCGCGCAGCTCGATGCTGCCGAAGTGCAGCGGATCGCTGAACTGCAGCAGCGCGAATCCGAGATCGACGCGCTTCGCCACCACGGCGGCTGGCTGGCCGTCATGACCAAAGGTAACGTTGTCGAGAATGATGTGCGAAGGCGAGGAAAAGTTGTGCTCTATCTTACTGATGGAGAGATGCCAGGCCGTTTTATCGCTCACGTAGCGGCTGAACCAGCCTGCGCCCCACTGCGTCTGCAGCAGAACGTAGATCACCACCAGGGTCAGCACCAGCAGCAATAGTACCGTAAGAAAAAATTTTCCAAGAAATTTCATTGTATCCATCCCGCCATCTTTCCGGTCAGTGCTTGTTATGCCTGAATTACCGTTGTAGCTCAACAGCCTGGATGTAAATACGAATAAATAGCAGAGGCGGGCCGCCGCCCGCCGGAGAGGTTACTTTTCCTGCGGAAAGATCAGGTTCAGCACGATGGCGGTGATGCCGCCTGCGGCGATGCCGGAAGAGAGCAGGGTCTTCAGCCAGTCTGGCGCGAACTGCAGGATCAGCGGCTGCTGTGATACGCCCAGCCCGACCGCAAGCGACAGCGCGATAATCATAATCGCACGGCGGTTCAGCGGCTCGCGCGACACGATGCGTACGCCGGAGGCGGCGATGGTGCCGAACATGACGATGGTCGCGCCACCCAGCACCGGTTCCGGAATATGCTGCACAAAACCGCTCACCGCTGGAAACAGACCCAGCACGATCAGCATTAGCGCGACCACAAAGCCGACGTAGCGGCTGGCGACGCCGGTCAGCTGGATAACGCCGTTGTTCTGGCCAAAACAGGAGTTGGGAAAGGTATTAAACAGCGCGGAGACAAATGAGTTCAGCCCGTTCGCCAGCACACCGCCTTTCAGACGCTGCATATAGAGCGGACCGCTCACCGGCTGCTCTGAAACATCCGAGGTCGCGGTAATATCGCCGATCGTCTCCAGTGAGGTGACCATAAACACCAGCATCAGCGGCACCAGCAGGTTCCAGTCGAAGCCCAGCCCATAATAGAGGGGCGTCGGCACTGCGACCAGCGGCTGGCTGGTCGGCGCGGCGGTTGGCGGCAGCATATCCATCAGCCAGGCGGCGAGATAGCCGATCGCCATGGCGATAACCAGCGACGCGACGCGCAGATAAGGATTGCGCTGACGGTTGAGCAGGATGATCACCGCCAGCACCACGCCCGCCAGCAGCAGGTTTTTCGGCGCGCCGAAGCTGTGATCGTTCATCGCGGCGAAGCCGCCGCCAATAGAGGTCAGGCCGACCTGAATCAGCGACAGGCCGATAATCATCACTACAATGCCGGAGACCAGCGGAGTGATAATGCGGCGCGCCAGGTGCAGAACGCGCGACAGCACCATTTCAGTACAGGAGGCCACCATCAGCGTGCCGAACAGCGCCGCCATCATGGTCGGCACGTCGGCGCCGCCGTTTTTCAGCGCCATGCCGCCCATAATCAGGGGCGTGACAAAGTTGAAGCTGGTGCCCTGAATCGACAGCAGGCCCGAGCCAACCGGGCCCCAGGTTTTAATCTGCAGTAGCGAGGCGACGCCGGAGGCGAACAGCGACATGCTGATAATGTGCTGCGTATCCTGCGCAGGCAGGCCCAGCGCCTGACAAATCAGCAGCGCGGGCGTGATGACCGCCACAAACATCGCCAGCAGATGCTGACCGGCGGCAAACAGCGTTTGCGGCAGCGGCGGACGATCCTCAAGACGGTAAATCAGTTCGCTCTGGCGCGGCGGCGTCGATGTAGGGTGTGTGACGTCTGGTTGATTAACGGACATAAAGTGGCTTCCCGGTCTGTGAAGAGGGGGATTTTAAACCGCTGATGGCTGAAAGCAATCGTTTGCCAGCCTTTATCTTATGCGCGTCCAGGCGCAAGCGCAGTCAGATCAGAGAGGAGAGGGAATCAGACGTTGGTATAGCGTGCAGTTTCCGGCAGCCAGCGCTCGATCAGCGCCTTCGCCTGTTCAGGATAGTGCTGGTGGATATGGCGCGCCACGCGCTGTACATCCGGCACCATCGCCTGATCGCGCAGCAGATCCGCTACCTTAAACTCGGCGTTGCCGGTCTGGCGCGTGCCCAGCAGCTCGCCCGGACCGCGAATCTCCAGATCGTGCTGGGCGATGACGAAGCCGTCGTTGCTGTCGCGCAGCACCTGCAAACGACGCTGCGCGGTTTTGCTCAGCGGCGCTTTGTAGAGCAATACGCAGTGCGACGCCACTGCGCCGCGCCCGACGCGTCCGCGCAGCTGATGCAGCTGCGCCAGCCCCAGGCGTTCCGGGTTTTCGATAATCATCAGGCTGGCGTTAGGCACGTCGACCCCGACTTCAATCACCGTGGTCGCCACCAGCAGCTGCATCTCATTGGCCTTGAAGGCTGCCATGACCGCCTGCTTCTCTGCGGGCTTCATGCGGCCGTGTACCAGACCAATATTCAGGTCGGGCAGCGCGACTTTCAGGGCTTCCCAGCTCGCTTCCGCTGCCTGTGCCTCCAGCAGATCGGACTCTTCGATCAGCGTGCAGACCCAGTAAGCCTGGCGGCCATCCTGGCAGGCGTGCCGCACGCGGGCGATGATGTCATCGCGGCGGCTGTCGGGGATAGCGACGGTGGTGACCGGCGTACGGCCCGGCGGCAGCTCGTCAATGGTCGAGGTATCGAGATCGGCGTAGGCGGTCATCGCCAGGGTGCGCGGAATCGGCGTCGCGGTCATAATCAGCTGATGCGGATGGAAGCCCTGCTCTTCGCCTTTCTCCCACAGCGCCAGCCGCTGATGCACGCCGAAACGATGCTGCTCGTCGATAATCACCAGCGCCAGGCCGTTGAACTGCACCTGCTCCTGAAACAGCGCATGCGTGCCGACCACCATCGCCACCTGTCCGCTGGCGATCGCCTCCTGCTGCGCCTGTCGCGCTTTGCCTTTCTGTTTGCCAGCCAGCCAGCCGACTTCGATGCCCAGCGGCGCAAACCAGCTGCGGAAGTTACTGGCGTGCTGCTCTGCCAGCAGCTCGGTGGGCGCCATCAGTGCCACCTGTTTACCGTGGGCGATGACGTCGAGCGCCGCCAGCGCCGCGACCAGGGTTTTACCGGATCCCACGTCGCCCTGCACCAGGCGCATCATTGGGAAATCGTTGGTCAGATCGCGCTCAATCTCCTGCACCACGCGTTTTTGCGCGTTGGTCGGTGAGAAGGGCAATGCAGCCAGCAGTTTGTCGCTCAGCGTATGGCGCGGCGCCATCGGCAGCGCGTAATAGCGCTGCGCGCCGGCGCGTACCGCCAGCATGCTGAGGTTGTGCGCCAGCAGCTCTTCCAGGATCAGACGACGCTGCGCCGGATGGCGGCCATGCTCCAGCTCGCTCAGGCGCAGGTCCGGCGGCGGACGATGCAGCGTGCGCAGCGCCTCCGGCAGGCTAATCAATCCCTGCGCCAGCTCCTGCGGCAGCAGTTCGGCGATCGGCACGCTCTCCAGCAGCGTCAGCGCCTGATCGGTAAGGCTGCGCAGCGTGGCCTGACGGATACCTTCGGTGGTGGGATAGACCGGCGTCAGGGTCTCTTCCAGCGTAACCGGACTCTGCTCGCCCTGAACGCGATACTCGGGGTGAATGATTTCCGCGCCGCGCTGGCCGCGCTTGATCTCGCCATAGGCGGTTACGCGACGACCCGGCGCCAGGCTGTTCTTCATCCCGGCATTGAAGTTGAAGAAACGCATAGTGAGCACGCCGCTGCCATCGCTGATCTGACATACCAGCATGCGGCGTCGGCCAAAGGAGATGTCCGACTGCAAAACCTCGCCCTCTACCGTGGCCCAGATGCCGGGCAGCAGATCGTTAATGGCATAGAGTTGGGTGCGGTCTTCGTAGCGTAGCGGGAGATGGAGCAGCAGATCCTGAATGGTATGCAGGCCGAGCTTAGCCAGCTTCGCCGCCTGACTGGCGCCGACGCCGGTCAGGGTACTGAGCGGTATGGCATCCAGCAGGCGGCCTTTCATTTCTTTTTCCCCGTGGCCTGCATGCTGGCCCACCAGTCGGCGTCAGCTTCCACTTCACCCTGAGCGTTGATATGCGGATAGGGCAGACCTTTCTGCTTCGCCACGCGCGCCAGCACCGGATAGCCGCCTTCGAACAGCAGGCGCTGCTGCTCCTCTTCGTCCAGCAGGCTGTGCTGGCGCTGATAGAGTCCGGCGTTCTGCCGCTGGCGCTGCGCTTCGTAAAGGATCAGCGCAGAGGCCACGGAGACGTTCAGCGACTGCACCATGCCGACCATAGGAATAATGATGTCGCGATCGGCCAGCGCCAGCGCTTCGGCGGTGATGCCTGTTTTTTCCTGACCCATCAGAATGCAGGTCGGGCGGGTGTAATCTATGTCGCGAAAATCGACCGCTCTGGCCGACAGGTTGGTCGCCAGCACCTGCATGCCGCGATCTTTCAGGTGGGTAACTGCCTGGGCGATAGTGCGGTGAGTTTTAACTTTCACCCAGCTGTTGCTGCCGGCGGAAGCGGAAACCATGGTGCGCATCCGCTCGCTGGGCCAGACGGCGTGCACTTCGTGAATGCCCACCGCATCCGCCGTGCGGATCACCGCCGATACGTTGTGCGGTTTATGCACCTGTTCCATACAGACGGTGAGGTCGTGCTGGCGAAGCGCCAGCATCTCCTGAATACGAGCGAAGCGTTGGGCGTTCATGCGCTAGTTACGGTTTCGGTGGACTTTGATCACGTCCGGCATCACGCGAATTTTACGCATAATGTTCGCCAGATGGACGCGATCGTGCGCGGTCAGGCGGATAAACGCGCTGTAAACGCGGCCGTCGCGCTCTTCGGTATTAAGGCTCTGGATGTTCGAGCCTGCGGTATTGATCGCCGCTGTCAGGTTCGCCAGCGCGCCCTGATGGTTGAACATGTCGACTTTAATCTCCGCCACGAACTCCTGATCGGTGACCTTATCCCACTCTACCGGCATGAATTTTTCCGGCTCTTTCTGGTAGCCGCGAATATTTCGACAGGATTCGTGATGCACCACCAGTCCCTTGCCGGGGCTGACGTGGGCCACGATGGGATCGCCGGGAATCGGACGGCAGCACTTGGCGAAGGTGATCAGGACGCCGTCTGCGCCTTTGATCGGCAGCTTGCCGCGTTTGCTGCTGCTCGGCGGCGTCGCATTGCTCGACTGCAGCAGGTTCTTCGCCACCACCACGCTCATGGCATTACCGAGGCCGATCTCCGCCAGCAGATCGTCCAGCGACGTCAGCTTCATGCGATCCAGCTCTTGCTTAATGTTCGCGGGCGAAATCTCCGCCAGCTTGCGGCTGCCACCAAGCGCGTGGCTCAGCAGGCGACGGCCAAGATTGACGGAGTCTTCGCGCTTGAGGTTTTTCAGCAGCTGGCGAATTTTGGCGCGCGCTTTGGAACTGACGACGAAGTTGAGCCAGGCGGCGTTGGGACGTGCGCCCGGCGCCGTAATGATCTCTACCGTCTGGCCGCTGGTCAGCGGCTGTGAGAGCGGATAGGGCTGGCGATCGACGCGCGCACCGACGCAGGCATGGCCGATATCGGTATGCACCGCATAGGCGAAATCGACCGGCGTCGCACCGGCCGGCAGCTCGACGATGCGGCCTTCCGGCGTAAAGACGTAAATCTCGTCAGGGAAGAGATCGGATTTCACGCTCTCGATAAATTCAAATGAGCTGCCCGCGCTCTGCTGCAGCTCCAGCAGGCTTTGCAGCCAGCGCTGGGCGCGGATCTGCGCGGTCGTGCCGCTTTCGCCCGCCTGTTTATAAGCCCAGTGCGCGGCGACCCCCATCTCTGCCATCTGATCCATATCTTCGGTGCGGATCTGCACCTCGACCGGCACGCCGTGCGGACCGATCATTGAGGTATGCAGCGACTGATAGCCGTTGGCTTTGGGGATGGCGATGTAATCTTTCATCCGGCCTGGACGCGGTTTGTACAGGCTGTGCATCTGACCGAGCACGCGGTAGCAGGTGTCCACGTCCTTCACGATCACGCGGAAGGCGTAGATATCCATGATGGAGTGAAAACGCTGCTCTTTCAGCGTCATTTTGCGGTAGATCGAGTAGAGATGTTTTTCACGGCCGCTGACGCGGCAGGGAATGCCCGCTTCCTGCAGGCGTCCGTCGATTTCCGACAGGATCTTCTGGATCATCTCTTTGCGGTTGCCGCGCGCCGCTTTGACGACCTCTTTAATCACGCGATAGCGATTAGGGTAGAGCGCCTCAAAACCCAGCTCTTCCAGCTCGATTTTCAGGTGGTGGATACCCAGGCGATGCGCCAGCGGAGAGTAGATCTCCAGGGTTTCCAGCGCGATGCGACGACGCTTGTCTGGACGCAGCGAACCCAGCGTACGCATATTGTGCGTGCGGTCGGCCAGCTTGATGAGAATGACGCGGATATCCTGCACCATCGCCATGATCATCTTGCGGAAGTTCTCGGCCTGCGCCTCTTTCTTGTCGCGGAAGGTCAGCTTATCCAGCTTGGATACGCCTTCCACCAGCTCCGCCACGCTTTTGCCGAACAGCTGCTCCATATCCTGGTAGGTTGCTGGCGTGTCTTCAATCACATCATGCAGCAGCGCGGCCATGAGCGTTTCATGGTCGAGCTTCATCTCCGCCAGAATGCAGGCAACGGCAACAGGATGGGTAATGTAGGGCTCGCCGCTGGAGCGTGTCTGTCCCTCGTGAGCATCACGTGCGACAAGATACGCTTGCTGGAGGCGCTTGATTTGCTCCTCCGGCAGGTATTTTTCAATCAGCTGATTGAGGCTTTCAAACAGATACAAGGTTGGCCTGCAGGTTGCTGTTAACGACGACCTTCAGCGATAGCGGTAACGGCTTGCAATTCAGCGGCTTCCTGCTCTTGCTGCTCCTGACGATCGCGCACGTCGAGGATCTGGTTAGTGATCAGGCCTTCTTCGATTTCGCGCAGGGCGATAACGGTGGCTTTATCGTTCTCTTCCGGAACCAGCGGATCTTTGCCGCCTACCTGCATCTGACGTGCACGGCGTGCAGCGACCAACACCAGGTCAAAACGGTTACCAATTTTTTCTACTGCGTCCTGAACGGTTACGCGTGCCATAGGTGTGCTACTCCACAGATGAAGAAATGACTGGGCATAATACTGAAACTGTCTTCAGACTGCCAATAGTTTGCTGATTAAAGCATCATGACGCGCCTTCTGGCGCCCCATGCGCAGGCGTTCAGCGCGGATGATGGTCTTCAGATCCGACAGCGCCAGATCGAAATCATCATTGATAATTAAATAGTCGTATTCGGCGTAGTGGCTCATCTCGGAGACCGCCTGCGCCATGCGGCGGGCAATCACCTCTTCGCTGTCCTGACCGCGGCCGCGCAGACGGCGGTCCAGCTCGTCCTGCGAAGGCGGCAGCACGAAGATGCTGCGCGCGGCGGGCATTTTCGCACGGATCTGCTGCGCGCCCTGCCAGTCGATATCAAGAAACACATCGACGCCAGTGGAGAGCACCTGCTCGATCGCTTTACGCGACGTGCCGTAATAGTTGTCGAAGACTTTAGCATGCTCGAGGAAGGCGTCTTCCGCGATCATCGCTTCAAACTCATCTTTTGAGACGAAGTAATAGTGTTCGCCATGGGCTTCGCCGGGACGCATGCCGCGGGTGGTATGAGAGACAGACACCTGCGTATCGTACAGCGGTTGTGTCTTTAATAACGCCTGAATCAGGCTGGATTTACCCGCGCCGCTGGGGGCGGAAACAATAAAAAGCGTGCCTTGAGCCATGGTCTTCTTGAATTGAGTAAAGAGCGGAGTCGATTTCCTGCAAAGTATACACGGCTTAAGGCGGTCACGCAGCGTTTGCGCATGGCGCTGCGCTAAATCTTTTGCGGCCCGGCGCGTAAAACCGCGATTTCCAGCCTGCAAACGCCTCTGTTTTCTGCCTGTTCCCTTCCATTTCGCTGTTTTGGCCGTCGCTCCGCCGATTTCGCGCCGCTTCAATAGGCGAAACGTCGAGGAGGCGCATTATGAAAGAGAGATTATACCTGTTGCTGCTGGCTGCTGGCTCAGCGCAGGCGCTTTGTCCGGCATGGACGCCTGCGCGCGCCGGCGAGGAGATCGCCCGTCTGCAGCGGCAGCTGGAGCGCTGGGACCAGGCCTACTACCGCGATGGCCAAAGCCTGGTCCGCGATACGGACTATGACACGCTGCTGCAGCGGCTAAAAAGCTGGCAGCGCTGCTTCACACCCACCCACCCGACCTATGACTCGCAACTGCCTGCCAGCGGCAGGGTCGCGCATCCAGTGGCGCACACCGGCGTAAAAAAGCTGCGCGATAAGCTGGCGCTGGCGTACTGGATGCAGGATCGGCGCGACTTATGGGTGCAGCCGAAAATCGACGGCGTCGCGGTCACGCTGGTCTACGAGACGGGAAAGCTGGCAGCATTAATTAGCCGCGGTGACGGGCTGCACGGCGAATCCTGGTTAGCGAAAGCAGCTTATATTCCCGACATTCCGCTGAAGATTAAGAGCGATGCGCCGCGGGTGGTGCTGCAGGGCGAACTCTTCCTGAAGATGACCGATCACCGCCAGTCGCGCGACGGCGGTAAAAACGCGCGGGCGCAGGTAGCGGGCGCGCTGATGAGTCAGACGCCTGGGCCGCTGCTGGCCGATATCGGCTTGTTTATCTGGGGATGGCCAGATGGGCCCGCTGGGATGGGTGATCGTCTGCGGCAGCTTGCTGACTGGGGGCTGGATCTGGCGCAAGCGTGGAGTCAGCCGGTACGGGATGAAGAGGAGGTCGCGGTCTGGCGCGAACGCTGGTTCAACGCGCCGCTGCCTTTCGCAACGGACGGTGTGGTGGTGCATCAGGCGATGCGCCCGGCCGGACAAAGCTGGATGCCTGGTGAGGGCGACTGGGCGGTGGCGTGGAAGTTTGAGCCGCCGGACGCCACCAGCGAAGTACGTTCGGTTGATTTCACCACCGGTCGCACCGGCAATATCGCTGTGGTGCTCACCCTTCAGCCGGTCGCGCTCGACGACAAAATTGTCCGGCGCGTGAACCTCGGCTCACTGCGGCGCTGGCGGGCATGGGACGTTATTCCCGGCGATCAGGTGGCCATTAGCCTGGCGGGACAGGGCATTCCTCGTCTGGAAAGGGTGATCTGGCGAGTCGCAGAACGCGACTACCCGCAGCCACCGGATGCTGAAAGCTTTACGCCGCTCAGCTGCCTGAGCGCTACGCCCGCCTGCCGCCAGCAGCTGCTGGCGCGGCTAAGCTGGCTAAGCCAGAAATCGGTGCTGGATATCGCGGGTGTGCAGCGCAGCACCTGGCTGCGGCTGCTGGAGAACCGCGCCATGTCGCATCTTTTCTCCTGGCTGACGCTGACGCCGGAGCAAATCGCGCAGAGCTCAGGCATCAGCCCGACGCGCGCGCAGCAGCTCTGGCATCAGTTCAACCTGACCCGTCAGCAGCCACTGCGCCGCTGGATCGGCGCGCTCGGCATACCGCTGCCGCGCCGTGCGCTAAACGCCTTGCCGGACAGGAGCTGGGACGAGGTGCAGCAGCGCGACGTGCAGCAGTGGCAGGCGCTGCCAGGCGTCGGCGCGATCCTGGCGCAGCGTATTCACGCCATGCTGCAGGACGCGCAGATACAAAAGCTGATCGCTTTTCTGCGACAGCAGGGCATTCCGGGTGAGGTCAGTGCTCCGGATGAGGGTAGTTGAAAACCGGCAGGCCAAGCCGGAAGCGCAGCGCCAGCAGGCGCGCCAGAAAGCCAAACAGCAGCGTAATAATTACCACAGCCTCATGTGCCAGCGAGGTTTTCAGCAACAGGATATAAATCCAGCCGGAGGCAAAGGCGATACCGGCATAGAGCTCTTTCTGAAACACCAGCGGAATACGATTACAGAACATATCGCGCAGCACGCCGCCGAATACGCCGGTAATCACCGCGGCAATCGCGGCAATAATCATCGCATGGCCGCTGTCCAGCGCCACCTGCGCGCCAATAATCGAGAAGACCACCAAACCTAACGCATCCAGCACCAGGAAAACTTTGCGCAGGTGGGTCATCAGCGGTGCAAGCCAGGTCGTCAGCACGGCAGCAGCAGCAACAATCATGATGTATTCCGGATGCTTCACCCAGCCGAGCGGGTAATGGCCCAGTAAAATATCCCGCACCGATCCGCCGCCAATTGCCGTGACCGACGCGATGATAATCACGCCGAACAGATCCATTTTGCGTCGTCCGGCGGCAAGCGCGCCTGTCATGGCTTCCGCCGTAATGCCGATAATATAGAGGACGGTTAATAACATAGCTGGCTCCAGATGGTGGGCGGCAAGGCTACGGGGTGAGTGAAATCTCAGCAACTGAGAATTTCTCAGGCGATTGCTTCGCATCAGTTTAACTTATGACGGCCTGCGGAAAAACGCCGACGTAGCGGGAAGGTCAGTGTAGCGCGGCGGCGGCAGGATAAGAAAAACGAATTACCAACAGGGCAGGCAATGAAGCGAAGCGCTATTAAGGCGAGGCTATCGGGGAAAGCGTGAAAGAGGCCGCTTAGCCAGTCAGGAAAAGTTGGGGAAGAAATAAAAATATCGCGCGGATAAAAAGAAAAAAGCGTGCTGTCGCCAGCACGCGAATGCATCTTATCAGATGCCCAGAGCCCACCATACAGACTTGTTTTTATTATGCGATTCTTGCGCGAATGCGACTGTAATCTTTGAGATTAAAACGATATTCCGGCTGAAAGCTCGAGCGGCCATAATAGCAGTAGGTCAGCATGCGAACTGAGGCCAATGCCAGATAACCCCAGATGGCACACAGTACCGAGGGCGTCAGCCAGACGGTAAATAACGTCACGCCAAGGCCAAAAAGCACCGATAACGTTTCAGTAAAGGCGATGCGAGTAAATTGCTTTTCACGCTGTAGAACGGCGCGATAATGTTGCCCCTGCGGAATAATAATAAAAATAACAGAGACCATTTCCAGCATAATAGCCAGTTCAGGCTGCTGCAGGTAGTTACCGATAAGATCGCTACCGGTAAACAGCACGGCGAAAATAACCATGCTCAGCAGCATATTGCCCCAGTAAAGCATCGACTGATCGCGTACCGACAGCGTGCCGCTGCGGATCAGCGCGTTGGAAAAGCTGCGATCGGCCAGCGTATCGATGACCAGCAGCCCGATGATGGCGATCGCCAGCAGGTTAAGCTCGTTAGCCTGCAGTATTTGCGCCAGTAAAGAGAGCTGAAGTACCCCAATGCCGATGATTTTGATCGATGAGAGAATCGACCATTTTGCGCCGGTAAGGCTTCGTTCACGTATCGCCATGATATGCTCGTTAGGTACAGGTACCGAGTAAAATGTGACGTATAAAATAGCAGGCTATTTTATACTAATAATTAATGCCATTCGCCTGCGCGAAGTCCAGACGCAGTACGCCAGGCCTCACCCGTTATTATTGATTCAATGCGATGGATTTCTGAAACGTAAATAATGTCCCCATTATTATTATCCCGGGACAGGGCCGTCTTTTCTGTGGTTAACAGAAAAGTGGCCAGGTCCTGGGCAAATCCCTTTATATTTTTATATTCTCCAGCCAGCATCCTACTGGCAATCTCAACAAGTTCTTCTTCTGACAGCAGAGCCGTAGTTGAGCAGTCCATTTTTATTTCCTGGTGTTGTTATTATTAGTGTTGCTGTGTGTGTGGCTAATTTATACCTCGTTTTTTTTAATTTAACACCATAAGAAAAGTCCGATAAAGCCGCTGTAGAAATAAATGGATTCACTCTTTGCATGAAATTTTTTTACTTCCGTTCTAAAGGTTTATTAATCGTTGTGCAGTAAAAAGGGGAAGTGGCAGGTATAAAAAATGCGCATTCACAGGGAATGCATGTATTTCAGGCGTTACAGCGAAACGGCAGCGTGAGCTACCCAGGAATTTTCCCGGATAGCGGGCTTTAATGAAACTGTTGGGAACAGCGAAGATGACTTATGAAAAAGGTGAAAACGCTTATGCGTTTTTACTGAACTTTTTTCACTTTTCTGAGCCGTAAGGCCCAGCCATGACTAAAGATCGATGGCTTCTTCGCCGGTTTTACTGGGTGAGCAGAGCGTTGAGACGAGCAAGATCGCTTCTTACCCATTCAATATCCTGAGAAAATTTGCCGTCAGACATAAGCGGCTGGCGATAAACCACCATCACCACTTCCGCGCCCTGTTCGTTGGCGACCACGCGCATCGGCATATAAATCTCTTTACCAAAGCCGCTGTCAATCCAGTGATCCATTACGCCAAAGGGATTATGCGGGGTAAAGCGAAGCTTTACTGCACCGTCCGGCCCGCGCGCGCGCCAGTAACTGCCTTCCTGCTCCAGCGTACTGCTGCTCAGTCCAGAGGCCCATTTGGCGAAGTATTCCGGTTTCCAGATAGTTTCATACAAATCTAACCAGTTACGCGCAATGGTCTGACTGACAACCTGGGACAACAACATGCTACCTCCGGAACCGGGTTAAAAAGGCATTAAAACATGTTGTATGCAGGGGGAGAATCCTCCACAACCAGAAGTGTGGTGTAGGCAGGGTTTCGTCCGGCAGGCCGGGCGGCCTGCCGGAACCGATCAAAGGAAACGTCCGCGCGCGTCAATCAGCTGGAGCTCTGCACGACCGTCGGCGTGACGCAGCACATAGCTGTCCGACTGCGCCATAACCGCACAGCTGTGATTCGGGTAGATACGCAGCAGGGCGCCGACGCGGGGCGCATTATCCTGCCAGGCGATAAAGCCATGCTCCTCCGATAGCTTACTCACCTCATAGCAGGTGCCGCTCTCATCGACAGCGACGCCGAAGCCGCTGGCAAGGGTGCCGTGCGGACCTTTATCCGAACTCAACATTTTAGAACCGGCATCGATAATGGCGAAGTGGCGGTTTACCGCAACCACGCGCGCGATCACGCTCAGCGCCAGCGCGTCAACGCGGCTCAGGCCAAGGCGGCAGGCGGTCAGATCGAGCAGGGCGTAGTTTCCCGGCCGGATCTCGTCGGTTCCATCAGCCACCGGCGCGGCGAGCGCCGTGGGCGTCGCACCGACGGAAACAGGGCAGTGGGCGAACCCCGCGGCGCGCAGCTGGCCTTGCACCTGCTGCATCAGCCGCGCCTCTTGCTGCGCGATCTCCGCAATGGCGTCACGGTTCCCCGCGCCGTAGGCGTGCCCGGCGTGGGAGATCAGACCGGCAAAACGCAGCCGCGCTGCCTGCACTGCCTGTGCCAGCTTTACCGCGTCGTCGCGATGCGGATCGACGCCAATTCGATGGAGCCCAACATCGACTTTAATCGCCACCCTAACATCGGCATCAGGCTGCTGGCGCAGCGCCTCAGCAATCGCGGCTACGCCAGGTTGCGCATCGACAATCAGGGTCACCTTCGCCTGATGCTGCGCTGCCAGCTTCAGCAGCGGCGCAATGCTGTCAGCGCGAATTACCGGGTAGGCCAGCAGAACATCGCGCTCGCCGCCGCGAATAAAGACTTCGCCTTCGCTCGGCTTAGAGACGGTGATGCCGCAGGCGCCCAGCGAACGCTGGCGACGGGCGATATAGAGGCTTTTATGCGTTTTGATATGGGGGCGGAGCGCGACGCCTGCGCGGCTGGCTTTTTCCTGCATGCTCCGCAGATTGGTTTCCAGCCTGTCGGCATCGATTTCAATATAGGGCGTCAGGCGATCGTCAGGCAGAGGACGTTGCCAGCGTTGGTTCATATCCATACGAGGTTCCTGCACAAACAGAGAAAACCTCATCATTCAGCAATCTGCGGCGAGATACCAGCCGCAAAAAGCGAAAACCGCATCATGAAGGTTGTCATGATGCGGAACAGACTAAACGTAAAGCGAGGCTTCGCCTGGCGGACGGGTTTTGAAGCGGCGGTGCAGCCACAGATACTGCTCGGGCGCACGCAGAATCTGACTTTCGATCACCTTGTTCATATAGGCGGCGGCGGCAGCTTCATCGGTATGCGGGTAGTTTTCCAGCTCGGGATCGATAATCAGCTGATAGCCATAATTATCGGGATTGCGGATCAGCGAGATGGTCAGCATTGCCGGATTGGCCAGGCGCGACAGAACGAAGGTGCCGTTGGTGGTTGCGGCTTTCTCAACGGCGAACAGCGGAGCAAAGACGCTGCCTTTCGGGCCGTAATCCTGATCCGGCGCAAACCACACCGATTCGCCTTTTTTCAGCGCCTGCACCATGCCGCGCAGATCGCGCCGATCGATCATCGCTTTGTTAGAACGCATACGGCCTTTGGTCTGCGCCCACTCCATCGCCCGGTTATTGTGCGGGCGGTACATTGCCATCATCGGCTGGCACAAACCGCTGATGCGACCGCCCAGCTCCAGCGACATAAAGTGCACGCCGATAACCATTACGCCGCGCTTCTGCTCCATAGCGGAGCGCAGATGGTGCATGCCTGACACGTCGAACAGTTTTCTCACCGCGCGATCCGACCAGAACCATGCGATGCCGGTTTCCATCAGCGCCATGCCCAGCGAAGCGAAGTTGCCCGCGATCATGCGCTCTATGTCGTGTTCGGCAATGCCAGGAAAGCAGAGTTCGATATTGCGTCGCGTAATTCGTTCCCGACGCTTAAGGAAATGACGAGAAAGCGTGCCGGCGTTGGCGCCGAGACGCATCAGAACAGGATAAGGAAGCTGAACCAGCAGCCACAGGATGCCCAGACCTAGCCAGGTTAACCAGTAACGCGGATGCAGCATTGAACGGCAGAAAGCTCCGGTCTTTTTCATAGCGCACCTTTATGTGATGAGTGTATGTATCGCATAAAGAAGCACTTCCCTAAGTTCCCCAGCGTTACAGCTTGTAGTCAATCGGACCGGCACATTAGCAAAAAGTGCCACGAAAGAAAGTGAAACCGTAGAATCATATGGAGATGAATGTTTCATTGAGGGAGTGATTATCGTAGGCAGGAATGATGCTCCTGGATAAATAACCATTATAAACAGTGGCTTATTATATTTTCGGCGGAGTAGCCTATAGCAGGCGAGCTAACATTAAGAGTGGTCTGGAAATGAATGCTTATGTTTATTTACGCAGTGTTTACGCTAGGGGGGGAGAGAAAACAGCCAAAAGCTCGCCTGGAGGCGAGCCTTTCGTTCAGCAGGCGTCGACTGTTAAATCTGTTTATTGAGTAGGGCGCCCAGCGCCTTATTTTTTACTGGGTTTTCTGAAATACGTTTTCTCATTAGGTACACCCTTGTGTACACGGAAACCGTGAGTCCTTAACTAATGATGTATTTATTTACATCACAGACTTGTTGATGTTATCGTTTACATCAACAAGGAGATGTTTCTATGCCCGCTGTCGAGTTAATGAATCGGCGTATCCAGATAGCAGACAATGCTTTCGCCACTATCCGCATTTTACAGGTCGCCCCGGCAATACTGGGAAGCAAACACCAGTATAAATACAGCCTGGCTTACATCGTGGAAGGTGTCTGCGTGATGCGTTATGACAACGAGCGCGGCAAATGAGACCATAAGCATATTGGCGATCGAGAATATCCGGTTTTGTTCACCAGCATTGAGAACCTGATAGCCAGCTTTCAGAACGATATTAGCCTGCTGAGGAGGTAACACCATGCGAGTATTAACAGTCAGAGTGATGGCCGCTGACGATGCTTTCCGGGCGGCAATGTTTGATGCGTCACGCGCCATGAGCGGGGATTTTATAGGCTCAGAGCTGGTATTTCCCACTGTAGAACAACTGGCAAAAACGATGCTTGCACCTAATCGCTGGCAAATCATTAAGGCGATGGAGGGCAAAGAAGCCATATCTATCCGGAAACTTTCGCGGCTGGTAGGTCGTGACTTTCGCGGCGTTTATAACGATGTCCAGTCATTACTCAATGGTGGCGTGCTGGATAAGCAGGGCGATAAAATCGTGCTGCCCTATGACCGGATTCACATCGAGTTCAACTCAGACGATGCGGTAGCATAAGCACTGAATCCGGTACCGGCCAGAAAAGGATTTATTCTGGCCGGTGATGCATACACAACGGAAATATTTTCGTTCAGTTGGTTCACTGCCCGCCAGCCCGTAATCCTCCGGCAGATGGCTGAGGACGTATACATTAAACTGCCGTCCCTGAATGCGTGGAGACTTGCGCTGATAGCCGCGCCCGCTGTTAGGGGGTATCAGCATCCCAGCGTTTTTCAGCACTTCGGCAAACTGTTTAGGGTTAAGACCTGCGGCGATCTCTTTCCGGTAATCATGCGCTTTAGTACGACGTTATGATAGCTCCTGATAACAACAAAGCCCGTCATTATGCGGGCTTTGTTGGGTTTGTGCGTCCTGATGATACTTTCTAAATTCTTATTCGATGTTCTGAATCTGCTCGCGCATCTGTTCAATTAATACCTTCAGCTCAATCGCCGATGCGGTCACGTCCGCATTGATCGATTTCGACCCCAGCGTGTTCGATTCGCGGTTGAACTCCTGCATCATAAAGTCGAGGCGGCGGCCAACGGCCTCTTTTTTGCCGAGGATGTTATAGGTCTCTTTAACATGCGCCTCCAGACGATCCAGCTCTTCCGCAACGTCGATACGCTGCGCCATCATCACCAGCTCCTGCTCGAGACGGTTGTTTTCCAGCTGCACTTCCGCCTCTTCCAGCTTCGCCACCAGGCGCTCGCGCTGCCATTTCAGGATCTCTGGCATCTGGGCGCGCACTTTCGCCACTTCCTGCTTCACGCCGTCGAGTCGCTGCTCAATCATGGCTTTCAGCGCTGCGCCTTCGCTTTCGCGCGCGACGATGAAGTCATCCAGCGCGCCGTCCAGCGCGCTCAGCAGCTGGGCGTTAATCGCATCAAGGTCTTGTTCCTGCGCGGACATCACGCCGGGCCAGCGCAGAATGTCCATCGGATTGATGGCGCCTTCGTCGCTCTGCATCTTCACCCAGTTGGCGGCCTGCACCAGCTGCTTCGCCAGGGTTTCATTCAGCATCAGTTCGCCCTGCGCGCCGGGATCGGCGTCGAAACGCAGGTTGCACTCGATTTTGCCGCGCGTCAGGCGCTGACGAATGCGTTCGCGGATAACCGGCTCCAGACTGCGAAACTGCTCCGGCAGACGGATATAGGTTTCAAGGTAACGCTGGTTAACGGAGCGAAGCTCCCAGGCGGCGCTGCCCCAGGTGCCTTTGGCTTCGCGGCGGGCGTAAGCGGTCATACTGCGGATCATAATCGGCTACTCTTTGTCAGAAATTATGCAGCAAGTATAGCGACACCCGCCGCGCGCTAACAGGCATAAGCGCAGGCGTGGGCGAATAAGGAAACATTTCCGCTTTTGTGGACAGACACTTATGATGGCTGCTAACCGTTTTGATAAGGATACCGTCGATGTTCCGCTCTGTTGCCCTTTCCGTGGCGCTGGCCGCGCTGCTGGCCGGTTGCCAGGCGCCGCGCCCGCTCCCGCCGCCGACCAAACCGATTGCCGTGTGCGCCGGCGGTGAAATGATGATGCAGACCACGCTCTGGTTCGGTCTCAGCAAACCGCAGGGCGGAATGGTGAGCCGCGACGACTGGCAGCAGTTTCTGGACAAAGAGGTGACGCCGCGCTTTAAAGCGGGACTCAGCGTCTACGACGCCAGCGGTCAGTGGCTGGAGCAAAGCGGCAAGCTGGCGCGCGAGCCGAGCAAGGCGCTAATGCTTATTCACGGCACGGAGAAGGGCGTCAACGATGATATCGAGGCGCTGCGCACGCTTTACAAGCAACGCTTTGCCCAGGAGTCAGTGATGCGCGTTGATGCGCCGGTGTGTGTAGGATTTTGAATAAAAACGGCGGCTAGAAGGCCGCCGTGCAGAGATTAGATAAACAGACCGGCGAAGGCTGCCGACAGCAGGCTCACCAGCGTGGAGCCGTAAACCAGCTTCCAGCCGAACCGGGAAACCACATTGCCCTGCTGTTCGTTCAGTCCTTTGATCGCGCCGGCGACGATGCCGATCGAGGCGACGTTGGCGAACGACACCAGGAACACAGAGAGAATACCCAGCCCGCGCGGCGTCATGCCGGCCGCCACCTTCTGCAGCTCAATCATCGCCACAAACTCGTTCGCCACCAGTTTGGTCGCCATAATGCTGGCGGCCTGCAGCGCGTCGGCGGCGGGAATGCCGATCAGCCAGGCGAATGGATAGAAGAGATAGCCGAGGATCTGCTGGAAGCTGTAGCCAAACAGCGCGCTGAACAGCGCGTTGACCGCGGCAATCAGCGCGATAAAGCCGATCAGCATCGCCAGGATAATCATCGCGACCTTAAAGCCCGCCAGGATGTACTCGCCGAGCATCTCGAAAAAGCTTTGCTCTTCATGCAGCTTGTCGAGCGGGATCGCCACTTCATCCTGCGCTTTGCCGGGATTGATAATCGAGAGAATAATAAAGGTGCTGAACATATTGAGCAGCAGCGCGGCGACCACATATTTCGGCTCGATCATCGACATATAGGCGCCGACGATAGAGAGCGACACGGTGGACATCGCCGTGGCGGCCATGGTGTAAAGGCGTTTCGGCGGAATATCGGCCAGAATACCTTTATAGGCGATAAAGTTCTCCGACTGGCCGAGGACCAGCGTGCTGACGGCGTTGAACGACTCAAGTTTGCCCATGCCGTTAACTTTCGACAGCAGCGTGCCCACCAGCCGAATCAGCAGCGGCAGAATGCGCCAGTGCTGCAGAATGCCGATGAGCGCCGAGATAAACACGATAGGGCAGAGCACGCCAAGAAAAATAAAGGCCAGCCCTTGCTTGCTCATATTGCCAAACACGAAGTCGGTGCCCTGCGCGGCGAAGGTCAGCAGCTTTTCAAAAAAGCCGCTGAAGGCGCCGACCGCCGCCTGTCCGCTGGCGGCGTGCAGGAAAAACCAGCCCAGCGCGGCTTCCACCACGATCAGCTGCACGATATAACGCAGGCGTATCTGTTTGCGGTCATGACTGACCAGCAGCGCAAGGGCGAAAATCACCGCCAGCGCCAGCAGGAAATGCAGAATTGAGGTCATACTTTTATTTTCAGTGAGTGAGGAAGGCGCATTTAGCCACAGACCGCGCGGAAATTCATCCGCCAATGCGTCACCCCGTCAGCAAGACAGGCGGCGAGGAAGTCCGTATAATGCGCAGCCAATTCATTTCAGCCGGAGATTACCATGCGTCCAGCAGGCCGAAGCGCACAGCAGGTGCGTCCCGTCACCCTGACCCGAAACTACACCAAACATGCCGAGGGCTCAGTGCTGGTAGAGTTCGGTGAAACCAAAGTGCTCTGCACTGCTACCGTGGAAGAGAGTGTCCCGCGTTTCCTGAAAGGGCAGGGACAAGGCTGGGTAACCGCCGAATATGGCATGCTGCCGCGCTCCACCCATAGCCGTATGGCGCGTGAAGCGGCCAAAGGCAAACAGGGCGGACGGACGCTGGAAATCCAGCGCCTGATCGCGCGCTCGCTGCGCGCGGCGGTCGATCTTAAAGCGCTGGGCGAATTTACCATCACGCTGGACTGCGACGTGATTCAGGCTGACGGCGGCACCCGTACCGCGTCGATTACCGGCGCTTGCGTGGCGCTGGCCGATGCGCTGAACAAGCTGGTGGCCGACGGCAAGCTGAAAGCGAACCCGATGAAGGGCATGGTGGCGGCAATTTCTGTCGGCATCGTTGAAGGCGAAGCGCGCTGCGATCTGGAGTATGTAGAAGACTCCGCTGCCGAAACCGACATGAACGTGGTGATGCTGGAAGATGGCCGCATGATCGAAGTGCAGGGCACGGCGGAAGGCGAGCCGTTCAGCCATGAGGAGTTGCTCTCCCTGCTCGCGCTGGCGCGCGGCGGCATTGAGGAACTGATTCAGGCGCAGAAAGCAGCGCTGAACAACTGATTTACCAGGCGACCAGAGAGTCGCCTTTTTTTTGCGAGAGGAGTGAGAGATGAAAGCCTGGCAGCGTCAGTTTATTGAATTCGCCCTGAACAAGCAGGTGCTGAAGTTCGGCGAATTTACCCTGAAGTCTGGCCGTAAAAGCCCCTATTTTTTCAATGCCGGCCTGTTTAACAGCGGTCGCGATCTGGCGCTGCTGGGCCGTTTCTACGCGCAGGCGTTAGTGGACGGCGGCGTCGACTTCGATCTGCTGTTCGGGCCGGCCTATAAAGGCATTCCTATCGCCACGACCACCGCCGTGGCGCTGGCCGATCACCATGACCGCGACGTGCCTTACTGCTTCAACCGCAAAGAGGCAAAAGACCATGGCGAAGGCGGTCTGCTGGTAGGGAGCCCGCTGGCGGGCCGCGTTATGCTGGTAGATGACGTCATCACCGCCGGCACGGCGATACGCGAATCGATGGACATCATCAATGCGCATAACGCCACGCTGGCGGGCGTGCTGATTTCCCTGGATCGACAGGAGCGCGGACGCGGCGATATTTCAGCAATTCAGGAGGTGGAGCGCGACTATAAATGTCAGGTTACCGCCATCATTACCCTGAAGGAGCTGATTAGCTACCTGGAAGAGAAGCCGGAAATGGCGGATCATCTGGCGAAAGTGCGCGCCTATCAGAAAGAGTACGGCATCTGATGCCAATGGCTTCCTTTTCCCGCCAGGGAAAGGGAAGCCAGCCCGGCTGGCGTACGCGGGCTACACCAGCTGCGCGGCCAGCAGCGGCCAGCGAATATCAAAGTCGGCGGTCGGCCGAAAACGAAACTCCGAGCGCACGTAACGCGACAGGATGCCTTCGCAAAAGGCCAGCAGCTGACTCGCCAGCAGCGCCTCGTCCGTCTCAAAGCCTTCGCCTTCACGCATTCTGCGTTCGCGCATCACCTGGCGCAGCTGCACTTCAATACGCTCAAACAGCTGATTGATGCGTCCCTGCAGGCGATCCTGCTCGAACATCAGCGCGTGGCCGGTCAAAATACGGGTCAGCCCCGGATTACGCTCACCAAATCCCAGAATCAGCTGCACGATAAGACGCAGGCGCGCCATCGTCTCTTTTTCATCTTTCAGGATCAGATTGATGCGGGTAATCAGACTGTCTTCAATAAACTCAATCAGGCTGTCAAACATGCGCGTTTTGCTGGGAAAGTGGCGATAGAGCGCCGCTTCAGAAACGCCGACGCTGGCCGCCAGCTTGGCGGTGGTGATGCGCTGGCTACCGTCACTGGACTCCAGCATTTGCGCCAACGCCTGCAAAATTTCTTCGCGACGGTTCCGTTTGGCGAGTTTTTTTTCTGCCATGACCTTAAAAACCCCTGAAATTCACCTTAAACAGGCACACCTTCCTGTCAGCCCTAAGCGCGAGGCTTAAGGCTGAGTGGAAATAAACAGATGGTTAAGCAAAAATGGGCGTTACTGACGGCCTGAATGACCGAAGCCGCCTTCCCCACGGGCGCTGGCGTCGAAATCTTCCACCAGGTTGAACTCAGCCTGAACCACCGGTACGAAGACCAGCTGCGCAAGACGATCCCCTGGCTGCAGCGTAAAGCTCTGCTGGCCGCGGTTCCAGACCGATACCATCAGCTGGCCCTGATAGTCAGAGTCGATCAGGCCTACCAGATTGCCCAGCACGATGCCGTGCTTATGTCCCAGGCCAGAGCGCGGCAGGATAACCGCCGCCAGGCTGGGATCGCCGATGTGGATTGCCAGACCGGTCGGTACCAGCGTGGTCATACCGGGCGTGATTTCCAGCGCGCTCTCCAGGCAGGCACGTAAATCGAGCCCGGCGGAGCCAGAAGTTGCGTAGGTTGGCAGCGGAAACTCCGCGCCCACGCGCGCATCAAGAATCTTTACGTCGATTTTTTTCATCATAAAGGCGGACAATCTCGTCTAATAAATGTTGGCCAAGGAGCGTCTTATCGCTGAGCGGTAAGCGCTTTTCTCCCTCCTGCCAAAAAAGGTGAAGCGCATTGGTATCGCTGTTAAATCCCTGTCCGGCTTTCGCTACGTCGTTAGCGCAGATCAGGTCCAGATTTTTTCTTACCCGTTTTTGTCGTGCGTATTCTTCCACATTCTGGGTTTCTGCGGCAAATCCAACCACGTAGGGCCGGTTCTGCGGCATCGCGGCAACGCCCGCTACGATATCCGGATTTTTCACCAGCTGGAGCGTGACGGCATCATCTTCGCCGCCCTGCTTTTTCATTTTTTCCGCCGCGATGGTCGCGGCGCGATAGTCCGCTACCGCGGCGCTGGCGATAAAAATGTCTTGTTTCGCCGCGTCCGCCATGACGGCGGCCTCCATCTCCAGCGCGGAGGTCACGTCGATACGGCGAACCGCCGCCGGCGTTGGCAGGCTCACCGGACCACTCACCAGCGTCACGCTGGCACCGCGGCTGGCGGCGGCGGCGGCAATGGCGAAGCCCATCTTGCCGGAGCTGTGGTTGCTGATATAGCGCACCGGGTCGAGCGCCTCGCGCGTTGGACCGGCGGTGATCATAATGTTGAGATGTTGCAGATCGTTGACGGGCGACGCCCACTGCATGGCATGGTCGACAATCGCCAGCGGGTCGAGCATGCGGCCAGGGCCTACGTCGCCGCACGCCTGGCTGCCGCTGTCGGGCCCCCAAATCAGCAGGCCGCGCGCCGCAAGCTGCTGCAGGTTATGCTGCGTGACGGCGGCGCGATACATCTGCTGATTCATCGCCGGCACCACCGCCACGGGCGCGGCGGTGGCGAGACAGGCGGTGGTCACCAGATCGTTGGCCATGCCGGCATTCAAACGGGCGATAAGGTCGGCCGACGCCGGCGCCAGCACCACTAAATCGGCCCATTTCGCCAGTTCGATATGGCCCATCGCCGCTTCGGCCGCGGGATCGAGCAGGTCTTCGAATACCGGATGGCCGGAAACGGCCTGCAGGCTGAGCGGCGTAATAAAGGCTTTGGCGGCGGGCGTCATCATCACGCGCACCTCGGCGCCGCGATCGCGCAGGCGACGCACCAGCTCGGGCGCTTTGTATGCCGCGATGCCGCCGCTCACGCCAAGCAGAATTTTTTTTCCGGCTAATCCCATCATGCTGTAGGCCTCATTTCGCTGGATGCCGCGTCAGGCGCGGCCGGGTGGCAGGACTGTATCATAAAGCCGACCCCGCGCCTTTTCACCTCCTGCGTTTGCGAGCCGCCTCGTAAATCCGGCAGAGGTTACTGGTTAAGTATACAGTATTTGACCATGATGTCGTCAACGGCAGGAGGCATTTATGGACGATATAACACCACGGGAAAAATTGCGGTTGATGGGCGCAGAGGCGTTAAGCGACGTCGAGCTGCTGGCGATCTTTCTGCGCACCGGCACGGTCGGTGCGAATGTCATCACGCTGGCGCAGCAGATGCTGCAGCGGTTTGGCTCCCTTTACCACCTTATGACCGCGGCGCCAGCGGAGTTCGACGAGATAAAAGGCGTCGGTGCCGCCAAGCTGGCGCAGCTGCACGCCATCGCCGAACTGGCGCGGCGCTTTTTCGCCAGCCAGATGGCGCGGGAAGATGTGATGGCGAACCCGCAGGTCACGCGACACTATTTGCAGAGCGTACTGGCGCATCAGGAGCGGGAAATCTTTATGGCGCTGTTTCTTGATAACCAGCACCGCGTATTGCAGGCGCAGAAGATCTTTATGGGCTCTATTAGCAGCGTCGAGGTACATCCGCGCGAAATCGTGCGCGAGGCGCTGAAGCTTAACGCGGCGGCGCTTATTCTCGCGCACAATCACCCTTCCGGCATGGCGGAGCCGAGCCGCGCCGATCGCCATATTACGCATAAGGTCAGCGCGGCCTGCACCCTGCTGAATATACGCCTGCTCGATCATCTGGTGATCGGTCACGGCGAATATGTCTCTTTTGCGGAGCGTGGCTGGCTGTAAAAAGCCAGGGCCTGCAGGTGCAGATGGCGGGTTTTTGCACGATCTTCAGGGATCTTTATCTGTTCGGGACTTGAGCACTTGCGCTGAGCGGCGTATACTACGCCACCTTTGAGAATCTCGGGTTTGGCGTTTGGGCCAGCTTAGCGGGTTCACATGGAACTCGCCTGGCGGGCTATGAGCCTGACGAGGCGGCCAAGACCTAGTTTTTAAAGCTCGAGCTGATTTGATTTTTGGAGAATAGACATGTCACGAGTCTGCCAGGTAACTGGAAAGCGTCCGGTGACCGGTAACAACCGTTCCCACGCAATGAACGCGACGAAACGCCGTTTCCTTCCGAACCTGCACTCACACCGTTTTTGGGTTGAGAGCGAGAAGCGCTTCGTTACTCTTCGTGTATCTGCTAAAGGTATGCGTGTTATTGATAAAAAGGGCATCGATACGGTTCTGGCCGAAATCCGCGCCCGTGGTGAGAAGTACTAAGGAACTGAATCATGGCTAAAGGTATTCGTGAGAAGATCAAGCTGGTTTCCTCTGCTGGTACAGGTCACTTCTATACCACCACGAAGAACAAACGTACTAAACCTGAGAAGCTGGAACTGAAAAAGTTCGATCCGGTTGTACGTCAGCACGTGATCTACAAAGAAGCCAAAATTAAATAATTTTGGTGTTCTGTGAAAAACCCGGCTTCGGCCGGGTTTTTTGTTTTTGCCGCTTTATGAGGAGAGAACATGCCGGAATTACCCGAGGTTGAAACCAGCCGACGCGGCATAGAACCGCATCTGGTGGGCGAAAAAATTTTACATGCGGTGGTGCGCAATGGCCGCCTGCGCTGGCCGGTGTCGCAGGAGATCCATGCGCTCAGCGATCAGCCTGTGCTGAGCGTGCAGCGCCGCGCCAAATATCTGCTGCTGGAGCTGCCGCACGGCTGGATCATTATCCACCTCGGTATGTCCGGCAGCCTGCGCGTGCTGCCGGAAGAGCAGCCCGCCGCAAAGCACGATCATGTCGATTTAGTGATGAGCAATGGCAAAGTGCTGCGCTACACCGATCCGCGCCGCTTCGGCGCCTGGCTGTGGAGCACCGACCCCGAAGGAAGCAACGTGCTGGCGCACCTGGGGCCTGAGCCGCTCAGCGACGCCTTTAGCGGCAGCTATCTCTATGAGAAGTCGCGCGGCAAGCGTACGGCGGTTAAACAGTGGCTGATGGACAATAAGGTGGTGGTCGGCGTCGGCAATATCTACGCCAGCGAGTCGCTGTTCACGGCTGGGATCCTGCCCGATCGTCCGGCGATGAGCCTGAGCGATGAAGAGGCGCAGCGTCTGGCCGCGACCATCAAGGCGGTGCTGCTGCGCTCGATAGAGCAGGGCGGCACCACGCTGCGCGACTTTTTACAGAGCGACGGCAAGCCCGGCTATTTCGCTCAGGAGCTACAGGTTTACGGCCGCGCCGGCGAGCCGTGTCGCGCCTGCGGTACGCCGATCGTCAGCGGCAAGCATGGGCAGCGCAGCACCTTCTGGTGCCCCCACTGCCAGCGTTAATCAGGCCAGCTTCGCCAGCAACGCCTGCAGCACATGCGCCGGTAGAAAGGCGCTGACGTCGCCGCCGTGGCGCGCCACCTCTTTGACCAGCGAAGAGGAGACGAAAGAGAAGCCCTCGGTCGGCATCAGAAACACGCTCTCCAGCGTCGGCAGCAGATGGCGGTTCATATGGGCGAGCTGCATCTCATACTCGAAGTCGGAAACCGCGCGCAGGCCGCGCACCAGCACGTTGGCCTGCTGCGCCCGGGCGAAGTTCGCCATCAGATCGCTAAATCCCGCCACCTCGACGTTCGGCAGATGCGCCACCATGTTTCGCGCCAGCTCGACGCGCTCGTCCAGGCTAAACATCGGCTTCTTGCTCGGGCTGGCGGCGACCGCCAGCACCACCCGATCAAACATCTGCGCGGCGCGCGTCACGATATCGAGATGGCCAAGCGTAACGGGATCGAAAGTGCCGGGATAAATCGCTTTAGTGCTCATAGACGGCCTTTGTCTGCGGCATGATTCAGCGCCCACAGCGCGGAATATTTGTTGAAGGTGTACTGGGCGTTAACCACGGCCAGAATCCAGCCCTGTTTGCCGTCGAGAAAGCCTGCGCGCAGCAGAAGCGTTTTCAGAAAGGCGCCCAGCGTATGGGAAAAGATCGAGAAGAGGCCGCAGCGCTTGCCGCGCTCATGGCGCTCCTGCGCCCAGGCGGCGGCGTAGGCCAGCTGCTTCTGCTGGAAAACGATCAGGTCGCGGCAGGTGAGATGTTGCAGGTCGCCCTGCAGCCGCAACACCGGGGCGCCCTGCGTCTCCAGCGATTCGTGTACCAGATTGTCGTTATAGCTCAGCGCGCGCGGATAGAGACGCATAACGCGATCCGGGTACCAGCCGCTGTGGCGCATAAAGCGGCCGAGAAAGAGGTTGCTGCGGTTCAGGCTGTAGACGGTGCTGGAAGGCGGCTGCGTCAGTACCGCTTCAATGCTGGCGCGCAGCGTCGGCGTCACGCGCTCGTCGGCATCGATCATCAGAATCATCTCGCCGGTGGCGTAGCGCTGCGCGCGCTGGCGCTGTTTGCCGAATCCGGCCCACGCCTCGGCGCGATAGACTTTAGCGCCAGCCTGGCGCGCAATCTCGGCGGTCTCGTCGCTGCTGCCAGCGTCCAGCAGGATAATCTCGTCCGCCCAGCTGACGGAGGCGAGACAGTCGGGCAGCAGCGCCGCTTCGTTTTTGGCGATCATCACCACGGAAAGGCGTTGGCGAGCGCTCATCAGTGGGCCCGCGGCGGTAAATGGGGTTCAAGCAGCTGCAGCAAACGCTGCAGCGCGCCCTGATTCTGGTGCAGCACCTCGACCGCGTGACGGCCGTAATACAGACGGTAATCCTCATCCTGCAACAGATTGGTCACCTCTTTCTCCAGCGAGATTACGTCGGTGACGGTAATCAGCCCCTGCGCCTGTTGCAGCCTGGCGCAGATATCCTTGAAGTTCCAGATATGGGGGCCCATCAGCACCGGAAGGGCATGGGCGGCCGGCTCGAGGGGATTGTGTCCGCCGCGCTCGACCAGGCTGCCGCCAACGAAAGCGAGGTCGGCGATGCCGTAAAGCAGCATCAGCTCACCCATGGTGTCGCCAATTACCACCTGAGTCGAACCGGAAGGAATTTCGCCGCTGCTGCGCAGGATAAAGCTGAAGTTGCGTTTCTGCGTCAGGTTGCGCGCATCGGTAAAGCGCTCTGGATGGCGCGGCACCAGAATCAACAGCAGATCGGGAAAGGTTTGCAGCAGGCGGCGATGGGCGTCCAGCACGATCGCCTCTTCGCCTTCGTGGGTGCTGGTGGCGATCCAGACCGGACGGCGCGGCGCCCACTGACGACGCAGCGTTATCGCTCTGGCGGCCAGTTCAGGCGTAACGGAAATGTCGAATTTCAGGCTGCCGGTCACCGCCAGCTGCGAGCGTTTCAGCCCCAGCGCAAGAAAGCGGTCGGCATCTTCCGTATTTTGCGCGGCAATCAGGGTAATGCGCTGCAGCAGGTCGCGCATAAAGCCGCCCAGCTTGCGATAGCCTTTCGCAGAACGCTCCGACAGGCGCGCGTTGGCGATGACCAGCGGGATCTGCCGCTGATGCAGGATGCGGATAATATTGGGCCACAGCTCGGTTTCCATGATGATCACCAGCCGCGGATTGACCGTATCGAGGAAGCGGTTGATGGCGCCAGGCAGATCGTAAGGCAGATAAACGTGATGTACATCTTTACCAAACGCCGACTGCGCGCGCTCCGAGCCGGTCGGCGTCATAGTGGTCACGGTGATCGGCAGGGTCGGATAACGATGACGCAGCGCGCGCACCAGCGGAACGGCTGCCAGGGTTTCGCCGACGGAGACCGAGTGCAGCACGATGCCATCCGGCTCCACTTTTCCCGTGCAGTAGCCGTAGCGCTCAGCCCAGCGTTTACGGTACGCCGGCGCTTTACGACCGCGCAGCCAAAGGCGCAGCCAGATGAGCGGCTGGATGAGGTAGAGCAGAACGGTATAGAGGGTTGTCATAGTTATCGTTTCGACAGCCTGGCAGAAAAAATTTCACATAAATCAATCTATGTTACCAGAAAGCCTAAATACGCTCACCACTTTGTCAGCGACGCAGCAGGACCTGCTGATAAAGCGAAGTCAGCGACTGCGCCAGACGCTGAGGCCCGTAAGGCTCGATTCTGCGCCTTGCAGCTTCGCCAAAACGCGAATCAACCGAAAGCGCCGGTATCGCCATAATTGCCTGGTTCAACGCCTTGATATCTAACGCATCGCAAACGAAGCCTTCCTGACCAGCGGTAATAAATTCCGCGCCGCCGCAGCCGGTGCTGGTGATTACCGGCAGGCCGCAGGCCATCGCCTCCAGCACGACATTCGGAAAGGGATCGTAAAGCGTCGGCAGCAGCAGGCCGTCGGCGGCGTGGTAGAAGGGCTGCACATCCTGCTGCACGCCGACAAACCGCAGCCTGTCGAGGCAGTTGAGCTGACTGGCGAGCTGCTGATAGCGCGACAGCTGCTTGTCCTGGCCGACCACAATCAGATAGCGGTCGCTGTTCGCCAGCGCCTCGATCGCCGCCTTTAACCCTTTACGCTCGAAGCCGGATCCGACGTAGATGAGCACCGTCGCCTTCTCCGGCAGCTGCAGCTGCTGGCGCGTCGCACGGCGGCTCGCCTCGCTGGCGGGCTGAAAGCGCTGAGCGTCGATGGCGTTATGAATGACGTGAATTTTCTCCGCGCTCAGCGAAAAGCAGCGCAGAATGTCGCGCTTCACCATCTCCGAGTTGCAGATGACCGCCTTCAGGGATGCGTCGTTGAACATCTCCGCTTCCGCCTGCAGCACGTAGCGATGATAGGGGCTCAGGGCGGCGCTTATGCGCTGCCATGGCGAGACGATGCGCGCTCGCTGCTCCAGCCAGACGCGGTGCACGCCGTCGCCAGCGCGAAAAATATCGCAGCCTGCGATGCGTTCGTGGCTCTGAACAATATCGAACCGCTCTTTTTCCCAGCAGGCGCGCGCCGCACGCGCAAAGCCGCGCTCGCGTGAAATC
This sequence comes from Pantoea phyllosphaerae, assembly GCF_051025595.1. Classification (NCBI taxonomy): domain Bacteria; kingdom Pseudomonadati; phylum Pseudomonadota; class Gammaproteobacteria; order Enterobacterales; family Erwiniaceae; genus Pantoea; species Pantoea phyllosphaerae. The sequence goes on along the minus strand of NZ_JBPFDE010000015.1, from coordinate 55,102 downwards.
CGTCCCAGCTTCGGCGGATTGCAGATGTGCAGATGCCAGTCGGGATTCAGCGTGCCCTGCCAGCTGCGCGTGATGATATTGAGATCGAGCTGCTCGCTGCCGAGCGCCTCCAGCGCGCGCGAGATAAAGCGTTCGGCGCCGCCGTCGGGGCGATACTTCTGTCGGACGATCGCCAGGCGTAATTTAGTCATGCAGAAAATCCCTTGCGGCTTCGACCACATCGTTGACAGGAATGGCGCTGAGATAGCGCTCGCGGGTGTTGGTATCGATGTCATCGGGATTGGGCAGCGGGCCGTAATCGCCTGCCCAGATAACGCGATTATGGTCGCCCCATGGTCGCCAGAACTGCAGTTTGGTTGGCCCAAACAGCGCAATGCAGGGCGTGTCGAGCGCGGCGGCCATATGCATCGGCGCGGAGTCGACGCCGATAAAGAGCTGGGCGCGATCGATCAGCGCCGCCAGCTGCGGCAGCGTGAGCTGTCCCGCCAGCGTCACCAGATGCGGCGTCGTGCAGAGCGCCTGAATGCGCGCGATCATCGCCATCTCATGCTGGTCGGGCGCGGCGGTCAGCACCACTTTACGGTTCGCCTGCGCCAGCTGGTCGATGGTCGCGGCGACCTTCTCCTCCTCCCAGCACTTAAAGTTCCAGCGCGAGGTGGGCTGAAAGACGATAAACGCCGCGTCGACGCCCTGCGCAGCCAGCAGCGCATCGACTTTTTGTCCGTCGACGGCGCTGTAGTGCATAGAGGCGCGCGCGCCCTGCGGCGAGATGCCGAGCGGCGTCAGCGCCGTCATATTCTGCTCGACCGTATGCAGCTGATTATGGTTGCGGGTCGGTACCAGACAGTTGTGGCAGCGCCGCCAGAAGGCGTTGTTGCGCTTATTGAATGCGAAGCCGATACGCAGCGGCGCGCCGCTCATCAGGGTAATCAGCGCGCTGCGCCACTGGTCGGCGAGATTGATAACGATATCGTAATGGCGGGCACGTACGGCGGCGAGCAGGTCGCGCTCGTGGCACAGTTTTCGCCAGCTTCCTTCCTGCTTCCACTTGCGGTCGATAACGTGCAGCTGGCGAATCGCCGGATGCGCCTCCAGCATCGGCCGCGTCTCTTTATAGAGCAGCACATCGATATTGGCCTGCGGATAGCGCTGGCGCAGCGCGTTGATAACCGGCGTGGTAAGCAGCATATCGCCGTGGTGGCGCAGCTTGATTAGCAAAATATTGTGTGGGGTAACGTCTGCGTGAGTCGGGTTTGCCATACACAAATGCTCTTAATTTTCAGTGAGGCGATTGTAGGGCAAACCCTTCGGAGGGGAAACCTGCGGCGGCGGTTATTTGTCTCGCCAGCGCCAGAGGCGACTCAGCCACAGCAGCAGCTGATACCACTGTTTAACGCCGCGCGCGTTGCGCAGCATACGCAGATGCGTCTTGCTGGCAAAAATATCCTGGATAATCGCCTGTTTCGCGGCCGGGTCGGGCTCGCGGCGCACGCAGTGGCAGACGCTCAGCGCTTCGTGCGTGATCTGCGCATGAAAAGCCGGGTAGATCGTCACGCTCTTTTTGTAGCGCGCGTTAATCTCCTCCAGCATGCGGGCGATCTTCAGGTAGTGGCGCTGATACTCCACGTTGCGCTGGCCGGTACGCTTGCGGTTGCTGATCGAGGCGTCGTGCAGGTAGTAGCGATAGAACACCTGTTCGGTATAGCGTACGCGCCGCGCGTTGAACATAAATTCGGTGGTCCAGGGAATATCCTGGTGATGCAAGCCTGGCTCGAACCAGAGCTGCTTCTGCTCGATCAGCGACCGGCGGTAGATGCCCAGCCAGACCACATGCAGGTAACGCCGGGTTTTCAGCGCGGTATTCAGCCAGGCGGCGCCGCCCAGCACCGGCGTACTGCGCAGGCGTTCCAGCGGGATCATCGGTTTGGTGCGCTGGTCGCGCTGGAAAAACCATTCGGCGTTGCACTGCGCCGCGTCGAGATCGTCCTGTTCCGCCATCTCTACCAGCGTTTGATACATCTCGGGCCGCATGGTGTCATCTGAATCGGGAAAGGTGACGTACTTGCCGCGCGCGACGCGCAGTCCGGCATTGCGCGCGCGCGATACGCCGCCGTTTTCCTGATGAATAACCCTGATATGGGCATGCTGCGCGGCATACGCCTCGGCGCGCGCGCCGGAATCATCGGTGGAGCCGTCGTCGACGATAATGATTTCCAGCGAGGTCAGCGTCTGCGCCAGCAGCGACTGCATAAAGGCATCGAACATCTCACCCGCGTTGTACATGGGAGAGATGATGCTGAGCAGCGGTGGAGTTGAAGATAAAGACATAAGCTCTGTTTTTTTAGTTAGTGCTTTCGAAATTCTGACCGCATCCTTTAACACCAGCCATAGCATAATAGGGTGGGTTAAGAACGTCCGGATTATTATGGAGGCTGGTGAGCTTTTTTAAGCGCACTTCATGCGGTTAGTCTAATTGTGGCGGTGAGTCTGCGTAAAACTGGCGTGATATTCCGTCAGCGTGCGTCCCTTAAAGCGCGGGCCGACCCAGCTGAAGAGCGCTTCCAGATCCTCATAAAGACGTTCAATGTCCTGCTCATTTTTAAACGTTGGGCTACCATCCGGCATAAACTCCGACGAATGCAGCATAAACTCAACGTAATCCTGACCTTCTGCCAGCGACTGCTCGATGACGCGCTTCATACTCGCCACGTTGCCGCCGGAAGGGCGCAGCCAGTAAACCGCCGGGCTGCGCTGCTTGCCGCGCAGCTTATAGATTCCCTGTTTAAAAGCGCTCATCAGTGGAGAATATTTATACTGAATGCTCATTGGCACTTCCAGTAAAGGCGAATGACCTGGACGAGAAATGTCGCTGGGATCGATAAAATAGGCATGGCGGGGAAAATGCGTGTAGTCCGTGCCGCCGTTACCCTGCGGTGCGCCGCGGTTAAAGCGCCAGTTGACGCGCGGTGTAACAGAGCAGTCTATCAGGTAGCCCAGTTCCGTCAGCGCGGCGGCATAACGCTCGTCAAAAGCCCAGCGGCCCGCACGGTGGCTGCGCATTTTGATCTGAAATGTTTCTTCCAGCAGCTGCGTCATAAAGACGACTTTGGCGCGTAGTACGTCATCAGGGTATTCAATCAGGTAGGGCTGCCAGCGCCAGTCATCATCAGTTAATGGCACTTCCGGCGGGCTGTTCCAGGCATGCAGGTGCATACCCACTTCGCCCTGATTACGGGCAATCACATCGCGAGCGAATTCTACGTAAGCAGGATCAATCGCCATTTCGTAGTTGGTAAGCCAGGTTGGCTTCAGGCCAAAACGTTCGCACAGCGACTGAAAGCGCGGCAAGAATGCCGTATTGCGCGTAGTAATGGTGCGATGGTTGCGCCAGAGATTATCGCCTTCAGTATCAATAGTTATAAGGAATGATGGCTGTGTCATAGTGTCTTCCTGAACGCCCGGCAAAGGCGTAATAGTACGCCTGGCCGCAGGCTGGCGCAAAGTGTTACGTAATGGTTAAGCAGGTATCGGCGCGATTTACTGCTCGTCAGCGCTTCCGTACTATAGCCGGGCAAATGGCGGACTTTTTTCAGTCAATAAGGAAGTATTTTGTCAAAACGCATCCTGATGGTGATCGATGGCCTGCCCGGCGGCGGTGCAGAAAAAGTGGTGATAACGCTGGTGGCGGGGCTACTGGCTGCCGGACACCGTGTTTCTCTGTTCTCGTTGCGCAAGGTTTGTGAATATGCGCTGCCTGCAGGCGTGGATTATCAGGTCATTGAAGATCGCTGCCGTCATCCCCTGCGTAAGCTAACGGAGCTGGGTCGCCGGGCACGCCAGCTGGGTAAAGCGGTGCAAACAGCAGAGCGCACTGGCGGTCAATTTGATCTGATTGTTTCGCATCTGCATAAGACTGACCGCATCGTCAGGCGCTGCGCCGCTATAAAGGCAGAGAATAGCTGGTTCTGTTTGCATGGCGTTTTTTCTGCGTCTTATCTGGGGCACCGTAGCGGGCTGTCTCGCTGGATCAAGGCACGTAAGATCCAGCGAGTTTATCAGCAACGTAATGTTATTGGTGTTTCCGCCTATGCGCTGGAGGATTTGAAAAGCGCGTTTGGCGTTAGCCTGCGCCGCGAAGCTGTCATCGCAAATCCGTTCGACATTGCGGCCATTAGAGCGCAGGCGCAAGCACCGCTTAACTCGCCCGCTAGCGATTTTATTCTGCACGTTGGCCGATTCCATGAAACAAAACGCCATGACCGCCTACTGCAGGCCTATGCGCTGACTAATCTGGCGATACCGCTGGTATTGCTGGGCAAAGGAAGCGTGGAAAAAACAGAGTCGCTGCGCGCGCAGGCGAAAGCGCTAGGTATTGAGCAGCGTGTGATTTTTCAGGGATTCTCTGACAACCCTTACGCCTGGATGTCACGCGCCAGTCTGCTAGTGGTTAGCTCCGACAGCGAGGGCTTTGGCAACGTGTTGATCGAATCGATGCTGTGCGGCACGCCGGTAGTCAGCACGCGCTGTCCAGGCGGCCCGGTTTCATTATTGCAGGGCGAGCTGGGGCGCGGTCTGGCCGATCTTAATCCCGTTTCGCTGGCAAATGCGATGCTGAGGATTTACCAGCAGCCGCCTGACCTGACGCAGGCTGATTTTTCCGCTTACGATACGCGAGTGGTGTGCGAACACTACCTGGCGCTGATAGCGCCAGGTTTTACAGACAGCTGAAAAACGGATGGCTGGAACGGAAGAGGCGTCAAATCTTAGTCCCAGCTCAGTACCACTTTCCCTGAACGTCCAGAGCGCATCTCATCGAAGCCCTGCTGGAAGTCGTCGATAGCGTAGCGGTGCGTGATCACGGGCGTCAGATCGAGCCCTGACTGAATCAGCGCCGCCATCTTGTACCAGGTTTCAAACATTTCGCGGCCGTAGATGCCTTTAATAAATAGCCCCTTGAAGATCACCTGATTCCAGTCGATCGCCATCTCGCCCGGCGGGATGCCCAGCAGGGCAATACGCCCGCCGTGGTTCATTACCTCCAGCAGGGTGCGAAACGCCGGCGGCGCGCCGGACATCTCCAGCCCCACGTCGAACCCTTCCGTCATGCCCAGCTCGCGCATCACCGCGCGCAGATCGTCATGCGCCACGTTGACCGCGCGCGTCACGCCCATGGTGCGCGCCAGCTCAAGGCGATAGTCGTTGATGTCGGTGATCACCACGTTGCGCGCGCCGACATGTTTACACACCGCCGCCGCCATAATGCCGATAGGGCCGGCGCCGGAGATCAGCACATCTTCGCCCACCAGGTCGAACGACAGCGCGGTATGCACCGCATTGCCGAAGGGATCGAAAATCGCGGCCAGCTCGTCGGAAATATTGTCGGGAATACGGAAGGCGTTGAAGGCGGGGATCACCAGATATTCAGCAAAGCAGCCCTGTCGGTTGACGCCGACGCCAATCGTATTGCGGCACAGGTGGGTGCGGCCGGCGCGACAGTTGCGGCAGTGTCCGCAGGTAATATGCCCTTCGCCGGAGACGCGATCGCCGATGCTGAAGCCGCGCACCTCCTGGCCGATGGCGACGACTTCGCCGACATACTCATGGCCGACGATCATCGGCACCGGAATGGTTTTGCGCGACCAGTCATCCCAGTTGTAGATATGGATGTCGGTGCCGCAGATGGCGGTTTTGCGGATCTTGATCAGCAAATCGTTATGGCCCGGTTCCGGGATCGGCGCATCGGTCACCATCCAGATGCCTTCCCGGGCGTGAAGTTTGGCTAACGCTTTCATGCAGAGCTCCTCAGGCGATCGCGCCAAGCTGTTGTCCAATGCGGGTAAAAGCCTCGACCGCACGCTCCAGCTGCTGCTGGGTATGCGCCGCCGAAATCTGCGTGCGGATACGCGCCTGGCCACGCGGCACCACCGGGTAGAAAAAGCCGGTAACGTAAATGCCCTCCTGCTGCAGCAAACGGGCGAATTCCTGCGCCACGCTCGCCTCGCCCAGCATCACGGGGATAATGGCGTGATCGGCACCCGCCAGGGTAAAACCGGCCGCCGTCATCTTGTCGCGGAAGAAGCGGGCGTTGTCCCACAGGCGCTGCCGCAGACCGTCGCCCTCGCTCAACAGGTCGAGCACGCGGATGGAAGCGGCAACGATCGCCGGCGCCAGCGAATTAGAGAAGAGATAGGGACGTGAGCGCTGGCGCAGCCATTCCACCACCTCGGCGCGAGCGGCGGTATAGCCGCCGGATGCGCCGCCCAGCGCTTTACCCAGCGTGCCGGTAATAATGTCGACGCGATCCATGACGTCGCAATATTCATGCGTGCCGCGACCGGCCGCGCCGACAAAGCCCACCGCATGGGAGTCATCCACCATCACCAGCGCATTGAACTCGTCGGCGAGATCGCAGATGCCGCGCAGGTTGGCGATCACCCCGTCCATAGAGAAGACGCCGTCGGTGGCGATAAGAATATGGCGCGCGCCTTTCTCCCGCGCCTCGACCAGACAGGCGCGCAGCGCCTGCATATCGTTATTGGCGTAGCGATAGCGCTGCGCCTTACAGAGCCGCACGCCGTCGATAATCGAGGCGTGATTGAGCGCGTCGGAAATAATCGCGTCTTCCGCGTCGAGCAGCGTTTCAAACAGGCCGCCGTTGGCGTCGAAGCAGGAGGAGTAGAGAATGGCATCTTCCATGCCGAGAAACGCCGCCAGCTTTTTCTCCAGCTGCTTATGCGTGTCCTGCGTGCCGCAGATAAAGCGCACTGAGGCCATGCCGAAACCGTGCGTTTCCATGCCCTCTTTCGCCGCCTGAATCAGCGCCGGATGGTTTGCCAGCCCTAAGTAGTTATTGGCGCAGAAGTTAATGACCTGCTGCTGGCCGACCTCAATATCGGTTTGCTGCGCGGAGGTAATAATGCGCTCCTGTTTGAACAACCCTTCCTGGTGCGCTGTGTCCAGCTGCTTGCGGATCTGCTGATAAAACTGCGCTGTCATCATTGTTCTCCTCAGATGGCATAAATTCGGCACATCTTACTGAAGAAGAAGGGTGCTAACGATAAATCCACCAGGAGAATGTTAATTTTGCAGCATAGTTCACGTCAGAGAGTGCGGAGGCGGCGGCGTGTCGGAGTCATCTGGCTGTCTGCTCCGTGATGAAATGTTATGATGTGAGACATTAGCGCGTGAAACCGCCTGTTTCATGCCCCAACGTTTAAAGGTAGAGCACATGATTATCGTCACTGGCGGCGCAGGAATGATTGGCAGCAATATCGTCAAGGCGCTTAACGATCGCGGCATCAGCGATATTCTGGTCGTCGACAACCTGAAAGACGGCACCAAGTTCGTCAATCTGGCCGATCTGGATATCAGCGACTACATGGATAAAGAGGAGTTTCTGACCTACATCGCAGCGGGCGAGGATTTCGGTCCGATCGAGGCGGTATTCCATGAAGGCGCTTGCTCCGCCACCACGGAGTGGGACGGCAAGTACATGATGGACAATAACTATCAGTACTCAAAAGATCTGCTGCACTACTGTCTTGAGCGCGAAATTCCTTTTCTTTACGCCTCCTCCGCCGCCACCTACGGTGGCCGCAACGATAACTTTATCGAGAAGCGCGAATATGAGCAGCCGCTGAACGTCTACGGCTACTCTAAAATGCTGTTCGATCACTATGTGCGCCAGATCCTGCCTGAAGCGGATTCGCCGGTGTGCGGCTTCCGCTACTTCAACGTCTACGGCCCGCGCGAAGGCCACAAAGGCAGCATGGCGAGCGTGGCATTTCATCTCAACACGCAGATCGCCAACGGCGAAAACCCTAAGCTGTTTGAAGGCAGCGAGCACTTCCAGCGCGACTTTATTCACGTAGACGATGTGGTCGCGGTCAACCTGTGGTGCTGGGAAAACAAGATCTCCGGTATCTATAACTGCGGCACCGGCCGCGCCGAATCGTTCCAGGAAGTGGCGGACGCAGTGCTGAAATTCCACCAGAAAGGGCAAATTGAGTACATTCCCTTCCCGGAAAAACTAAAAGGCCGCTATCAGGCCTATACTCAGGCGGATCTTACCAGCCTGCGCGCCGCCGGATATGACAAGCCGTTTAAAACCGTTGCGCAGGGCGTGGCCGAGTATATGGCCTGGCTGAACCGCAGCGCATAAGGAACGCGTACCCGCGATGAAAATTCTGGTTATTGGCCCATCGTGGGTCGGCGATATGATGATGTCGCAAAGCCTCTATCGCACTCTTAAGGCTCAGCATCCGGACGCCGTGATTGATGTGATGGCGCCGGCCTGGTGCCGTCCGCTGCTGTCGCGCATGCCGGAGGTGAATCAGGCGCTGGCGATGCCGCTTGGGCACGGCGCGCTGGCGCTCGGCGAGCGTCGGCGCATCGGCAAATCGCTGCGCGCCAGCGGCTATGATCGCGCCTATGTGCTGCCGAACTCATTTAAATCCGCACTGGTCCCTTTTTTCGCCGGAATCAAACGCCGCATCGGCTGGCGCGGCGAGATGCGCTATGGCCTGCTGAACGATGTGCGCGTGCTGGATAAGGCGGCGTTTCCGCTGATGGTGGAGCGCTATATCGCGCTGGCCTGCGACGCGCCGGTCGCTTCAGCGCAGCAGCTGCCACAGCCGCTGCTCTGGCCGCAGCTTCAGGTAGACGACCAGGAGAAAATCGAAACTTCCGCTCAGTTTCAGATCCCGGCGGAGCGGCCGCTGATCGGCTTTTGCCCGGGCGCGGAGTTTGGTCCGGCGAAGCGCTGGCCGCACTATCACTATGCCGCGCTGGCGCAGCAGCTGATTGCCGAAGGCAAACAGGTGGTACTGTTTGGTTCAGCAAAAGATCGCGAATGCGGCGAAGAGATTATCGCGGCGCTGCCCGCTGAGGCACGCCACTACTGCCGCAATCTGGCAGGCGAAACGCAGCTTGAGCAGGCAGTTATCCTGATTGCGCGCTGCGACGCCGTGGTCAGCAACGATTCGGGCCTGATGCATATCGCCGCCGCGCTTAACCGGCCGCTGGTGGCGCTGTACGGCCCAAGCAGCCCAGATTTCACGCCGCCGCTTTCAAAGCAGGTGCGCATTATCCGCCTGATTACCGGCTACCATAAGGTGCGCAAAGGCGACGCCGAACAGGGCTACCATCAGAGCCTGATCGACATCCAGCCGCAGCGCGTTTATCAGGAACTGAGCGAACTGCTGGCTCATCCGCAGGAGACGGCATGCACGTCCTGATCGTTAAAACGTCGTCGATGGGCGATGTGCTTCATACGCTTCCCGCTTTAACCGACGCCATGCAGGCGATCCCCGGCATTCGCTTCGACTGGGTAGTCGAAGAGAATTTCGCCCAGATCCCCTCCTGGCATCCGGCGGTGGATAAAGTCTTGCCAGTTGCCATTCGCCGCTGGCGCAAACACTGGTTCGGCAGCCAGCAGCGCGAAGAGCGGGTGCGCTTCAAGCAAGATTTGCAGTCGCGTCAGTATGATGTGGTGATCGACGCCCAGGGGCTGATCAAAAGCGCCGCGCTGGTGACCCGCCTCGCCAAAGGCGTCAAGCATGGCCAGGACAGCCGCAGCGCGCGCGAACCCTTCGCCAGCTGGTGGTACGACCAGCGCCATGAGATTGATAAAAAGCAGCATGCGGTAGAGCGCACGCGCGAGCTGTTCGCGAAGAGCCTTGGCTACGAGAAGCCGCAAACTCAGGGCGACTACGCTATCGCCGCCCACTTCCTGCGCGACGTGCCGCAGGAAATCGCTCCCTATCTGGTGTTTCTCCATGCCACGACGCGCGACAACAAACACTGGCCGGAAAGCCACTGGCGCGAGCTGATCGGGCTGTTGCAACCTGCGGGGCTGCGTATCAGGCTGCCCTGGGGCGCCGAGCATGAGCATCAGCGTGCGCAACGTCTGGCGGAAGGCTTTGATTATGTTGACGTGTTGCCAAAAATGACGCTGGAAGCGATAGCGCGCGAGCTGGCCGGCGCAAAGGTGGTGGTATCGGTAGATACTGGCTTAAGCCATCTGACTGCGGCGCTCGATCGCCCCAATATCACGCTCTATGGGCCGACGGATCCGGGACTGATCGGGGGATATGGTCAGAATCAGCAGGCACTAAAAGCCAGCAATGGTAATATGGATTCGATGGGTGCCGATCAGGTTTTTGTTAAGCTCAGGGAATTACTTTGAATGGGATCGCTCTGGAAACAGATTTACCGTTATACCCATCCTCGCGGTTACCGGCACAATGAAAATTTATGGCCGCACGTAAAAATAAAGCGTGCGCCAGAAGGGCACATTAGTTCGCTGGTCTGGAAAGGCCGGCCCGTTGCTATTGAAGATTTATCGGCGCTGCGCGCCAGCCATCGCGATGTTTTGACCATTGTGGCGACCGGACCGTCGGTAAAGACGCTGGATGCGCAAAAGCTGTCGCAGTTTAGCTCGCTGGGCGTTAATGGCGCTTATCACCTGCGCGATCGCATTAAATTTGACTATTACGTTATTGTTGACCGTGATTTTGTCGCAGATCGGCAAGAGATAGTTAGTCAGATTATCCAGGACAGTGATTTACTACTGTTTATTACCGTTCAGTGCCTGCATGATATTTTCTGCGCCTTGGGTTACGAGGCTGTTAAGTGTCGGCTTGCCATTGTTGAAGATGTTCGACATAAGATTTATCAACCACTGATTAAACCTGCTGATTATGCTGCAAAAAGCTCGATTATCTCCGGGCTAGTCGTTGATCCTGCAAATAGCCAAATCGGTTTTTGTCGAGATATCCGGTGCGGAGTCATTGATGCCGGAACGGTCGCTTACTGGGCATTACAAATCGCCTGTTATTTGGGCGCGAAAACGATCTTAATTGCCGGTGTAGATATGAATAATTTTTCCTCACCGCGCTTTTACGAAAGTGAAAGTGATGTTATGCCCAGCCTGCTTGAAAGCTGTTTCTTGTCATTAATAAAACCTTCATTCTTACATGCCAGTCGGATAATGAAAGAGGAAAATATCGTGGTCTATAATTTGTCACCAGACAGTGCGCTGGAAAGCGAAATTTTCAAAAAGGTATCACTGAATGATCTCTGAATCCCGACGTATGTTGATAGCGAAAATAGCCTCCTTTTCGTTTATGGTATTTTTATTTTTGATGCCGCTATTTCCTTCTCAAGGTAAAGTTAATAACTTTTTTTATCTGTCGTTAATATTAATGATCGTTGTTTTTTTAGCTGACAGACAGCGTTTTAAAATACTTATTCAGGATTCAAAGGCGCCGCTGATATTCATTAGTATTTTCCTGCTTTACTTTAGCTTGAGTACCTTATGGAGCAACACGAAGGGGGATTTCTCCTCTGCCTTGAAACATAGCATCTATATCCTCTTTTTTATACTGTCGATTAACCACTTGATAAAAAACTACGGTGTGTTGACGGTGCACTCAATCATCTTTGCTGCCACTTTTACGCTACTAATCCTGACGTTTATTTTTGTTGATAAAAGCACACTGTTGATCGGCCGCCTCGAGAACGGATTTTTTAGCGCACCCAGCAATGTCATCGATCTGGGCGGATATTTCGCTATTGGCATTATTAGTGCACTGATCATCGCGCGTGAGAGTGGTAAACACTGGTCTTATCTGCCCGCATCGCTGCTGTTTATTGGCCTGTTACTTACGCAAAGCCGCGGGCCGCTGCTGGCGCTAATCGTCTCCTCATTCTTACTCTTTGCTAAATATAAACATATTCATTTGCGGCATATTCTTTCCACCATTTCCTGTTTAATCGTTATTGGCCTCTTTTTTTATTTCACAGGTTATGGCAGAGAGTATTCCCAGCGTTTAATTGATGCCTACCAGCAGAGCTATGTGCGTTTCGGTATCTGGGAACATACCCTTGAAATGGCTAAGCAAAGACCCTGGTTTGGCTGGGGCTTTGATAAGACACTCTCATTCACGAATAGCCTGGGAGCAGTGGTAACAACGGCACACAGCGTTTATTTTGGCACGCTGTTAAAAGGCGGTATTGTTGGGTTGATATTGCTGGCAGGCGTTACTGTCGCAGGATTAGGCTGCGCGTGGCGGCGCTTCCACGAAGAGATGGCGCTGGAAGCGATGCTCTACTGTTTTTCAGTAATGTTCTTTATTACACAAGGTATGTTCGTTATTGGCTCTCCCAGTGAGTCCTGGATGCTATTCTGGCTGCCTCTGGCGGTTGTTATGGCTGGTCGTCGTCCTGGTCAGCGCAGGCTTCAGAACTAACGTTTTTGGAAATGCAACAGTGGCTGAATCTGTAAAAAAACGGATTCAGCGCTAATTTTCCGCAACGGAAGCGTCGCGTCATCCTCAGCCTGTGGCTCTATCCGAATAGTTTTATGCAGATGTGGATCCTGATAAGGGCCAGTGTGGCGTGGATTAGCACCTACATAAAGGCTAAGCGTCTGGGTTTGCGCCGTTATAGCCAGATGCAACGGGCCAGTATCGCCGGTGACGAGCAGTGTAAAGGTGCCGATCTGCTGGATGAGCTCAAGCAGGCTGGTTTTACCGATCAGAGAAGTAATACTACTGTGCAGCGCCTCAGGTAATAACTTTATAAATTCCTGCTCCAGCCCCGCATCCTGACGCGTGCCGGTTAATACGATCTCTGCCTGCGGATCTGCGGCCAGAATTAATGTAGCCAGTTGTACAAAACGTCCTACCGGCCAGCAACGGTCGGGCTTGGAGGCTCCCATTTGAAAGCCGATACGGCGCTTTTCTCGCGGTTTGGGTGGCATAGCGATCTTCAGCGGAAATGCCATGTTAATGTCGGTTGTATCGCAGCCTAAAGGCGCCAGCATATTTAACTTTCGTTGAATGATATGCGTGTCTTCTGGCTGTGAGTAGCTATCCAGCCAGTGGTTCAATACTTTAGGCTCCATTAAGAAATTGTCACGTACGATATAGGTGGATCCGGACAATTTCGCACATAAGATATCGTAGTAAATATTGGCGTGCAAAATAAAAGTAATTTCTGGTTTGAATGCCCATAGCTTTTTCAGCAGCTTGTGCATGTTTTTTATTTTATTATCCCAGATCTCAACCTGATCAAACCACGGGCTTCCCTGTACAAGTGCGCTGTTTTTCTGGCTGGTAACAAAGAGAATTTTTGCCTGTGGATAGCGCTTTTTTATTGCCTTAATAGCAGGTGTGTTAAATAACAGATCGCCCAACGCCGTGGTGGAATAAATGGCGATACGTTTGAACTCTTGATTCCGGCTTAACGCAGGTTTCTTCCTGTGCCCGTTAAAAAGCGAGTAAAGTGCGATAACGGCGTTGATGAGATATATTTTTTTCTTCGGTTTCATTGGCAAAAGCGGGTATTCACAAAAAGAAAGAGAGATAAACTTCCCTGGCATGAGAAATTGCGCATTCATTACAGGGAAGGCGCAACAGATAACAAGCCAGGGAAACCTTTATTACCTTTTCAAACCAATACTAAAACAGCTGCCTGATGGTGGCTACTGGCAAACTGGAGGTAATACTTTTCCATAATACATCAAGCGCCCTGGTCGCCGGAACCGGCTGCGGCTGCACTTTGCATATGCCTGGCGGCTGGAAGCCAGGTTTATGCGGACGCGGCGGCTGCTGTGGTTTCGCTGGCGACGTCGCGCCGTGCAGCGGTTCGTTCAGCAGCTGGCTCGGGCGCACCAGCGTAATATCGGCAGGCAGCGTCGGCAGCATCTGCTGCAGCACGCGCACCGTATTGGGATGCGGATGACCGATAGCGATGGCATAGCCGTCGCGCTGCGCCAGCTTCACGGCGCGCGTAAACTGCTGGCGAATCGCGTTAATATCCTGGCTGTCGTCCAGAAAGACGCGACGCTTCAGCACCTTCACGTGCGTACCTTGCGCAGCGGGCACCGACTGGCTGTTGCCGATGGTCATGCTGTCGAGAAAGTAAAAATTGTACTGATTAAGCGCCTGCATCATCTTTACCATGCCCGGCAGGCTGGAGGTCATTTTGCTGCCCATATGGTTGTTCAGGCCGACGGCGTAAGGCACATTATTGACCGCGCTGCGCAGGATGCGCGCGATCTCTTCGCTGCTCATCTCCGGCGTCAGGGTATCCTTCTCCAGCGGCTGTTTGCTGAGCGGCGCCATAGGGAGATGAATCAGTACCTCATGGCCTCCCTGATGCGCTTTCGTTGCCATCTGGCGCGCGCCGGGCGCGTCAGGCAGCACCGCGACGGAGATCGCGGCGGGCATCTGTAGCACTTTGTTCTCTTCAGAAGGGCGATAGCCGAAGTCGTCGATAACGATGGCAAGTTTGCCCGCATGGGCAGCGCAGCTTAACAGCAGTCCGCCGATAGCGGCGGCGAGATGGCGACGTTGAAAAAACACTTATCTTCCTAACCACGGGAGTGGATTAACAGCCTGTCCCTGACGTCGGATTTCAAAATAGAGCGACGGCGTACCGCGTCCGCCGCTGGTGCCCACCAGGGCGATAGGCTGTCCTGCCTTCACCTGGGCGCCAACGCTGACCAGCGCGCTCTGGTTATAGCCATAGAGACTCATATCGCCTTTGCCGTGCTCCAGCACCACGACGAGCCCGTAACCCTGCAGCCAGTCGGCCATCAGCACGCGGCCGTCGGCGATCGCTTTGACTTCAGCACCTTCCGGGGCATCGATTACCAGCCCTTTCCAGCGCAGTTCGCCCTGAAGCTGTTCGCCGAAGCGATGTTCGATACGACCGCGCACCGGCCACAGCGCCTGGCCGCCTGCGCGGCCGAGGCCGCCGGTTCGCGCCACCAGTTCGCGCTCGCTCTGGGTAGGCTGGTAAGTTGAGCCTTTGGCTTTCGCCTGCGCCTGACGCTGACGCACTTTTTCTGCTTCCCGCGCCTCGCGCGCCGCACGCTCTCGCGCCTCGCGTTCGGCCCGGGCGATTTTATCCTGGAGGCGGCTTTCGTTTTGCCGCATCTCCACCAGATCGGCCTGGTCTTTTTCCAGCGCGTTTTCCAGTTCGCTCAGCGTTTTCTTGCGCGCCGTGCTCGCCTGCTGCAGCTTCTCCTGCTGACCTTGCTGCTGGGCCAGCAGCGTTTTTTGCTGCTGCTGTTTCTGCTCCAGCGACGCTTTTTGCTCACCCAGCGTCTGACGCGTTTTTTGCAGCGCATCGATGCTCTGCTGGCGCGCGTCGTTGAGGTAGCCGAAGTAGGCGAGAATACGTTCGCTGCGCTGGCTCTCTTCGCCGCCCAGCAGGAGCTGTACGCCGTTATGCTTGCCCTGGCGGAAAGCCGCATCCAGCTGCTGAGCCAGCAGGGTTTCCTGCTGCGCCTGCTGCTTTTCAAGCCGCGCGATCGAGGCGGTGAGCTGGCTGACTTCGCGGCTGAGCGCGTTCAGGCTGTTGCGGGTTTCGCGCAGCTGACGGCTGGCCTGTGCAATGATCTTTTCCTGGCTCTGCAGCTGATCGAGCAGCTTGCTGCGCGCAAGCTTTTGCGCCTTAACGCTTTTCTCTTTTTCGGCGATATTTTGCTGAATGGATTTCAGCTGCGATTTGCTGTCATCGGCGCTGTGCGCGGCCGCAGGCAATAACAGAACGCCCGCGCAAAGCAGGCTGAAGGTGAGGGTGGACAGGTGTGCAGGCAACGGGCGTTTCTTTCCGCTGTGACGAGTCCTTTTGGCTAAAACAGTCGCTTTTCCCTTCATAGGCCAGTGATTATTCCACGATGAACAGCCGCTTACCAGCGCAACGCCACGGGATTTCCTTTTCCAAAGATGTCGGTCTTTATCCTGATACCGAATAAGGGTTGTGCCATTTTTGCGGTACGGCAATTTTTTTTGGAAAATGACGCACAAATCGTCACTCTGGCCGCTTAGCGTCTGTACATGAGAAGTGGCGCAGGTATACTCAGAACCCTTGTTTTTAGCTTAATTAGCCCGGTCTGGAGTCTTTACCCCTCATGCAAGAAATTATGCAGTTTGCAAGCAATCACACCATCCTTAGTCTGGCATGGGTCGTTTTACTGGTGCTGGTGATTGTTACCACCTTTAAAGGCATGTTTTCTAAAGTGAAAGTTATCAGCCGCGGCGAAGCGACCCGCCTGATTAACAAAGAAGAGGCGGTAGTAGTGGACGTGCGGTCGCGTGACGATTACCGCAGAGGACATATTTCGGGCGCCCTGAACGTTGCGGCGGCAGACATCAAAAAAGGCAGCTTCGGCGAGCTGGAAAAGCATAAAGCTCAGCCCATAATTGTGGTGTGCGCCACCGGCCAGAGCGCGAGCGAGCCGGCTGAAAAACTGAGCGCCGCCGGCTTTAGCCAGGTGACCGTTCTGAAAGACGGCATCAGCGGCTGGAGCGGAGACAACCTTCCGCTGGTGCGCGGAAAATAACATCTACCGAGGTACGTAACATGGCTAACGTTGAGATTTACACCAAGGCGACCTGTCCTTTCTGCCACCGGGCGAAGGCGCTGCTGAGTCAAAAAGGTGTGCTGTTTCAGGAGATCCCGATCGACGGGAACGCCGCGAAACGCGAAGAGATGATCAAACGCAGCGGCCGCACCACCGTGCCTCAGATTTTCATTGACGCGCAGCACATTGGCGGCTGCGACGACCTTTACGCGCTGGACAGTCGTGAAGGATTGGATCCGCTACTGCAGGCGTAAGAGCGGCGCAGGATTTTTCAACTCACAGGACTTAGTCAGATGTCAGAACAAAACACCAACGAAATGCAATTCCAGATTCAACGCGTTTACACCAAAGACGTTTCTTTTGAAGCGCCGAACGCGCCGCAGGTCTTCCAGAAAGAGTGGGAGCCGGAAGTGAAGCTGGATCTGGATACTGCGTCATCACAGCTGGCTGACGAAGTTTATGAAGTGGTACTGCGCGTGACCGTGACCGCCAGCGTTGGCGAAGAAACCGCATTCCTGTGCGAAGTTCAGCAGGCGGGCATCTTCACCATCAGCGGCATTGAAGGCACGCAGATGGCGCACTGCCTGGGTGCTTACTGCCCGAACATCCTGTTCCCGTACGCGCGCGAATGCATCACCAGCCTGGTGTCACGTGGCACCTTCCCGCAGCTTAACCTGGCGCCGGTAAACTTTGACGCGCTGTTCATGAACTACCTGCAGCAGCAAGGCGAAGGTGCCGAACAACATCAGGATGCCTGATGACTACACACGCTTCGATTAGCGTCATCGGTGCCGGCTCGTACGGCACCGCTCTGGCCATTACCTTAGCCCGCAACGGCCATCCCGTGCTGCTGTGGGGTCACAATCCCGCGCATCTGGCGCAGCTGCAGGCCGAACGCTGCAACAGCGCTTTTCTCCCCGACGTACCTTTCCCCGACAACCTTGAGCTTGAGCCCGACCTGGCCCGCGCCATTGCGGCCAGCCGCGATCTGCTGGTGGTGGTGCCGAGCCATGTGTTTGGCGACGTGCTGCAGCAGATTAAACCGCATCTGCGCGCTGAGTCGCGCATCGTCTGGGCGACCAAAGGGCTGGAGAGAGAGACCGGAAGATTGCTGCAGGATGTGGCGCGTGACATCCTTGGCGACGCGACGCCGCTCGCAGTCATCTCGGGGCCGACCTTCGCCAGAGAGCTGGCGGCGGGCCTGCCGACCGCGATCGCGCTGGCAGCGACCGATGCTACCTTCGCCGAAGAGCTGCAGCAAAAGCTGCACTGCGGCAAGAGCTTCCGCGTTTACAACAATCCTGACTTTATCGGCGTGCAGCTTGGCGGCGCGGTGAAAAACGTCATTGCCATCGGCGCAGGCATCTCCGACGGCATCGGCTTTGGCGCAAATGCGCGTACCGCGCTGATCACGCGCGGCCTGGCGGAAATGAGTCGTCTCGGCGCCGCGCTGGGCGCCGATGCCACCACCTTCATGGGCATGGCCGGCTTAGGCGATCTGGTGCTGACCTGTACCGATAATCAGTCGCGCAACCGCCGTTTCGGCCTGATGCTGGGCCAGGGCGAAGCGGTGGACAATGCGCAACGCATTATCGGACAAGTTGTAGAAGGCTATAAAAACACCAAGGAAGTCAAGGCATTGGCAGAGCGTGTCGGCGTTGAAATGCCAATTACCGAGCAAATCTATCAGGTGCTCTATTGCGGAAAGCCAGCGCGAGAGGCAGCATTGAGCCTGTTAGGCCGTACAAGGAAGGATGAAAACGGTTCAGGCTGATGCGGGATGCGCAGCATCGTCACCTGTAGCGCCATTCAGGCGCTTTTTTTTGGGAGAAAACTGCAATGTCGTCTGATGAGTTAGAGCTGGTCTGGAACAACATCAAAGCGGAAGCGCGCGCGCTGGCCGATTGCGAGCCGATGCTGGCCAGCTTTTATCATGCGACTTTGTTGAAACACGAAAATCTCGGCAGCGCCCTGAGCTATATGCTGGCCAACAAGCTCGCCAATCCCATTATGCCCGCTATCGCCATTCGCGAAATCGTCGAAGAGGCCTATCGCCAGGATCCTTCGATGATCGCCTCGGCCGCGCTCGATATCCAGGCGGTACGCCAGCGCGATCCGGCGGTCGATAAATACTCCACGCCGCTGCTCTATCTGAAAGGCTTTCATGCGCTGCAGGCCTATCGCATTGGCCACTGGCTGTGGAACGAGGGGCGTCGCGCCTTAGCGGTCTATCTGCAGAACGAAATTTCCGTCTCCTTCGCCGTGGATATCCATCCGGCGGCGAACATCGGCCACGGTATTATGCTTGACCACGCCACCGGCATCGTTATCGGCGAAACGGCGGTCGTGGAGAACGACGTCTCGATCCTGCAGTCGGTGACGCTGGGCGGTACCGGCAAAACCAGCGGCGACCGCCATCCGAAAATCCGCGAAGGCGTGATGATCGGCGCAGGGGCGAAGATCCTCGGCAATATTGAGGTCGGACGCGGCGCGAAGATCGGCGCAGGCTCGGTGGTATTGCAGCCTGTGCCACCGCATACCACCGCTGCAGGCGTGCCGGCGCGCATCGTCGGCAAACCGGCCAGCGACAAACCCTCAATGGACATGGATCAACACTTCAACGGCACCGTGCCGGGTTTTGAGTTCGGCGACGGAATCTAACTGAGCCGCGCGCCTGCGTAATCGAGCTGGCGCCAGGCTTCATACACCACCACCGATACCGCATTCGACAGATTCATGCTGCGGCTCTCCGCACGCATCGGGATGCGAATTTTATGCTCGGGCGGCAGCGCGTCGAGGATCCCGGCGGGCAGTCCGCGGCTCTCCGGCCCAAACAGCAGATAGTCGCCCGCCTGGTAGCTCACTGCGCTGTGCGCTGGCGTGCCCTTGGTGGTGAGCGCAAACAGCCGTGCGGGCTGCTCGGCGCGCAGAAACGCCTCATAGCCTGCATGCTTCTGAATCGCGGTAAATTCATGATAGTCGAGACCGGCGCGGCGCAGCCGCTTGTCGTCCCATGCGAAACCAAGCGGTTCAATCAGATGCAGCTGAAAGCCGGTATTGGCGCAGAGGCGAATAATATTGCCGGTATTCGGCGGGATTTCTGGTTCAAATAAGACGATGTTAAGCATAAGGCCCCCGATAACAGGGGCCGAAGCATAGCAAATTATTGACGGCTGGAGGAGTAGAGCGGCAGCCAGAGCGTCAGGCGCAGGCCGCCGAGCGGGCTGTCGTCGGCCTTCACCCAGCCGCGGTGCTGCTGGATAGCGGTTTCGACAATCGCCAGACCAAGCCCCGTGCCGCCTGACTCGCGGTCGCGCGCCTCGTCGGTGCGGTAGAAGGGACGGAATATCTGCTCGCGATCTTCTGGGCTGACCCCCGGGCCGTCATCGTCAACGTGCACCGTCAGGCCACTGATATCCACCGAAAAGCTGACGCTGATATGCGAGTGCGAGTAGCGCAGCGCATTGCGCACGATGTTCTCCAGCGCGCTCTCCAGCGCATGCGGGTTACCGTAAAGCGGCCATGGGCCGGGCGGATAGGGCACATCGAGCTGCTTGCCCATCTGCTCAGCTTCGAACTTTGCATCTTCCAGCACGTCGTTCCAGAGCTGATTTGCCTTCATCGCCTCGCTGACCAGCGCGTTCTTGTGCTGGGTGCGCGACAGCACCAGCAGATCGTTGATCATGCCGTCCAGACGCTGCGCTTCCATCTCGATCCGCTCCAGCTCTTTGCCTTCGCCGTGACGACGGCGCAGCAGCGCCGTGGCCAGCTGCAGACGCGTCAGCGGCGTGCGCAGCTCATGGCTGATATCTGACAGCAGACGCTGCTGCGAGGTCATCATGCGTTCGAGCGCGCTCACCATCTGGTTGAAGCTGGAGCCCGCGGCGAGAAACTCCTGCGGCCCCGACTCCAGTTCCGGATGCTGGCGCAAATTACCGCTGGCGACTTCATCCGCCGCATATTTAAGCTTGCGTGCCGGACGCGCCAGGCTCCAGGCCAGCCACAGCAGCAGCGGCGAGCTAATAAGCATGGTGACGATCAGCAGCAGCAGCGGCCGGTCAAACAGCAAATTGATAAAATCGAGCTGCGAGCTGTTCGCTGGTCGAATCAGATAGAGCTGATAGTTATCTTCGCCGTCCCGCACTGCGAAGGGACCGACCATTTCAATACGGCCATACTTCTTTTTCTGCGGATGATCGGCATTGTCGGACTGTCCGATAAAATTGCGGATCACCTGCATTTCATTATGCTGCGCGCCAATGACGCGGCCTTCGCTGGTGACCAGCAGCAGGCGCTGACCCGGGGGCGCCCATTTGTCGATAGCGCGCGAGAGCCGGCGCCACCACATCAAATCATTGGGCGGATCCTGCGCCAGTTCCAGTTCGACATGCTGTTCAATCATGGTGCCCTGGCGCTGCTCGCTATCGAGCAGCGAGGCCATTTGGCGGGAATCCAGCTTGGGCACCATCAATACCAGCATCAACACCAGCGCCAGGGTGAGCCAGAAAATGGCGAAGATGCGGGTGGTGAGGCTACCAATCATGAAGCCGAAACCATCAAATAGCCGCGGCCGCGCAAGGTTTTAAACCAGGGATGACCGTCGCGGCGCTCAGGCAGTTTGCGACGCAGGTTGGAGATATGCATATCGATAGCGCGGTCGAACGGCGTCAGACGCTTGCCAAGTACCTCCTGACTCAGGTGCTCGCGCGAGACGACCTGGCCGAGATGCTGCGCCAGCAGGTAGAGCAGGGTGAACTCGGTGCCGGTCAGATCCAGCGTCTGGTTGTCGAAACTCGCTTCCTGACGGCCTGGGTTCAGGCGCAGGCAGTCCACTTCCAGCGTCGGCGAGCTGCTGTCGTGCTGCTGTTGCTGTTCGCTCCAGTTGGAACGGCGCAAAATCGCGCGTATACGCGCCACCAGCTCACGATCGTTAAACGGCTTAGGCAGATAGTCATCTGCACCCAGTTCGAGCCCCAGCACGCGATCCAGCTCGCTTCCGCGCGCGGTTAACATGATAACAGGCGTCTGATGTTGCTGGCGTAGCTCTTTCAGCGTGTCGATACCATTCTTTTTTGGCATCATCACATCGAGTAAAAGCAAATCAATAGAGGTATCCAGCAGGCTTAACGCCTGTTCGCCGTCGCTGGCTACCACTACTTCAAACCCTTCCATTTCTAACAGTTCTTTAAGCAGCGAAGTCAATTCGCGGTCATCGTCAACCAACAGGATTTTATTCATTTTTTATTGCCCTCCGCAGGCAAAATACCGTGTTCCTGACTTGTCAATCCAACGCTTTACGTAGTTTTACACCCCCTGACGGATGTTTGCAGCTGTCGCCGTACACTGGTCCTCGTTGAATCGCAAAACGGAACGGACTGGAGTAAATGATGCGCACAGTAACCGCCGTCGTCATTGCCTCAGCGATGGTTCTCAATCACGCCAGCGCAGGAGTGGCAGACACGACGACGATTGACGAAATGCATCACGGCGGATTGACGACAGGCAGTATGACGCAAAATCCGCAAAGCCACATGTTCGACGGCATTGAGTTGACGGAAGAGCAGCGTCAACAGATGCGAGACCTGATGGCGCAGGCGCGATACGAACGCTCCCCTGTCAGCATCGGCGATATTGAAAACATGCATGGACTGATTACGGCGGACACTTTTAACGAAGCGGCTATCCGCGCCCAGGCTGAGAAAATCGCTCAGGCGCAAATTGAACAGCATGTCGAGATGGCGCGCATTCGCAACCAGATGTATCACCTGCTTACGCCGGATCAGCAGGCCGCGTTGCAGAAGAATTATGAGCGGCGGCTCGCCGAGCTGCGCAAGCTCTCAACTTTGCAGTCGGCTTCATCGCTGCAAGCAGTGAGTAGTACCAGCAGTAACCAGTAACATAGTATCCCTGTTTTCCTTGCCATAGACACCATCCCTGTCTTCCCCGCCATGATGGCGGGGTTTTTTTTGCTTTTTTGCGCTATTCGAGCCGCAGTGTCAACGTTGGCAGACCGATCTCTCTTCAGCATTAACACTCTATTTAAGTAAAGCACTAACCCCTTAAATCCTCAGGCATTTAACAGAACAGCCTTCTTTTCCGTTTTGCTGGTTTTTCTATGAGGAATATGTAATGCCGCGTAAATATATCGACAAACGAGGCGGGTAAAATAAAAAAGCGAAGCGACTTTTTATTTAAATATATGATAAGAAGAAAATAAGTTTTTCTGCTTTATTTAAAACTCAACAATATCATTAAGTTAATTATTTTTTCATTTTCTTGAATTCCTGAGGCTTACTTCTACACTTAATTTTGTCGCAGCAAGGAAAGTGCACACCCCGGGAATTTTAAATGGAGTGCAGTAACCACATTACGTAATCAATCTGAATATATTAACGGAGTAAGTTATGGCAGAACATCGTGGTGGTTCAGGCAATTTCGCAGACAACCCGCAAAAAGCCTCTGAAGCCGGTAAAAAAGGCGGAAAAAGCAGCGGCGGTAGCGGTAATTTTAAAAACGATCGTGAAAAAGCCTCTGAAGCAGGCAAAAAAGGCGGTCAGAGCAACCACGGCGGCGGCCGTAGCTCTTCCTGACAAGTTTAGAGCTGAGCGGTAAACCGTGCGTTTCCCCCAGCGGGAAACGGTACCCCGTCCTCTATGAGGGCGGGGTTTGTTTTTTCTGGCAGGCTACCAGCCTTTCTCTTCTGATGATGCAGGGTTTATGCGCAGCGACAATGTGGATGTTAAACTTTAGCCATTCCTTTATTTCGGGTGCATGCCTGTAGTGGCTGAGGGAGCACATTATGCAACCCACCTATGCTCGTCTGGTCAAGCGCGCGGCGCTGGCGGCGACCATCCTGGCGACCAGCCTGCTTATCGTTAAAATATTTGCCTGGTGGTATACCGGTTCGGTCAGCCTGCTGGCTGGGCTGGTCGACTCGCTGGTGGACATCGCCGCCTCGTTAACTAACCTTTTAGTCGTGCGCTATGCGCTGCAGCCTGCCGATGCCAACCATACTTTTGGTCACGGCAAGGCGGAATCACTGGCGGCACTGGCGCAAAGCATGTTTATCTCTGGGTCAGCGCTGTTCCTGTTTTTGACCGGCATCCAGCATCTGGCTTCGCCGAATACGCTGCGCGCCCCGCTGGTTGGGGTGGTGGTTACCGTGGTGGCGCTCTGTTCGACGCTGCTGCTGGTGGCGTTTCAGCGCTGGGTCGTGCGCCACACGCACAGCCAGGCGATTCGCGCCGATATGCTGCACTATCAGTCTGACGTGGTAATGAATGGCGCTATCCTGATCGCTCTGGGATTAAGCAGCTACGGCTTCGCTCGCGCAGACGCGCTGTTCGCGTTAGGCATCGGCATCTATATCCTGTACAGCGCCTTGCGGATGGGCTATGACGCCGTGCAGTCGTTACTGGATCGCGCGCTGCCGGAGGAGGAGCACAACATCATTCTTGAGCTGGCGCTGAACTGGCCAGGCGTGGAAGGCGTACATGACGTGCGCACGCGTCAGTCGGGCCCGACTAAATTTATCCAGCTACATCTGGAGCTTAACGACGATTTGCCTCTGGTACAGGCACATCGTGTAGCGGATCAGGTAGAGAAGGCGCTGCGTCAGCGTTTCCCCGGCTCGGACGTGATTATTCATCAGGATCCCTGCTCTGTCGTGCCGATTGAACAGCAGAATTCAGCTGGCTTTTAACCGGATTGAACCAATTTAATCTATTTAAAATGACGAAGCGCTAACAATACCGCAAAAAATTTAGTGAAAACTTGTCTGACCTGAATCAATTCAGCAGCAAGCCTTTGATATACTATCTGCCATCACGGGTCGCGCATAGGGTATGCCGCTTAGCGGCGCACGACAGGCAGGATTAACTTTTCGTTTTAACAATCCAGAGGTTGTCATGATCAAAAAAATTGGTGTATTGACCAGCGGCGGCGACGCCCCCGGCATGAACGCAGCCATTCGCGGCGTTGTGCGATCAGCGCTGAGCGAAGGACTGGAAGTTTTTGGTATCTATGACGGCTATCTGGGACTGTACGAAGATCGGATGATCAATCTTGACCGCTACAGCGTATCGGACATGATTAACCGCGGCGGCACCTTCCTGGGCTCGGCGCGTTTCCCCGAATTCCGCAATGATGAAGTGCGCCAGGTCGCGATTGAGAATATGAAAAAACGCGGCATTGACGCGCTGGTTGTCATCGGCGGCGACGGCTCTTATATGGGCGCGAAGCGTCTGACCGAAATGGGTTTTCCCTGCATTGGTCTGCCGGGCACTATCGATAACGATGTCGCGGGTACTGACTACACCATCGGCTACTTTACCGCGCTGGAAACTGTAGTCGAGGCGATTGACCGTCTGCGCGACACTTCCTCTTCGCACCAGCGCATCTCAATTGTTGAAGTGATGGGCCGCTACTGCGGCGACCTGACCCTGGCGGCGGCGATTGCGGGCGGTTGCGAATTTATCGTGCTGCCGGAAATTCCTTACACCCGCGAAGAGCTGGTGATGGAGATTAAAGCGGGTATCGCCAAAGGCAAAAAGCACGCCATCGTGGCGATCACCGAGCATATCTGTGATATCGACGACCTGGCGAAGTACATCGAAGCGGAAACCAAACGTGAAACGCGCGCGACCGTGCTCGGTCATATTCAGCGCGGCGGCGCGCCCTGCGCTTACGACCGTATCCTCGCGTCGCGCATGGGCGCCTATGCTATTGAGCTGCTGCTACAGGGCTACGGCGGCCGCTGCGTTGGCATCCAGAATGAGAAGATGGTGCATCACGACATCATCGACGCTATTGAAAACATGAAGCGTCCGTTTAAGCGCGACTGGCTGGATACCGCGAAAAAACTCTACTGATCCCAAACAGGCTTCAGGCGCGTCTCTCAGACGCGCTTTTATTTTATTTATCCATATTCCTGCCAGTTATAAATGCTCGTTTTTAATTCTTTTAGCTCTAAAATAGTTTATGTCACGCTACCGGCATAATGACATCGGGAGCGTGCATAATGAACAAGTGGAGTATCGGGATTACCCTTCTGCTGGCCTCTGCCAGCGTTCTGGCAAAGGATTACCAGCTGTTAAACGTCTCTTACGATCCGACGCGCGAGCTGTACGAGCAGTACAACAAAGCCTTTGCGGCGCACTATAAGCAGGAAACCGGCGATAATGTGGTGATCCGCCAGTCGCACGGCGGTTCAGGCAAGCAGGCGACCTCGGTGATTAACGGCATTCGCGCCGATGTCGTAACGCTGGCGCTGCAATCCGATGTTGATGCTATCGCCGAACGCGGCCGTATTGATAAAAACTGGCTCAAGCGTCTGCCGGACAACTCCGCGCCTTATACCTCCACCATCGTTTTCCTGGTGCGTAAAGGCAATCCCAAAGGCATTCACGACTGGCCGGATTTGATTAAGCCGGGCGTCTCCGTTATTACCCCAAACCCGAAAACGTCAGGCGGCGCGCGCTGGAACTATCTGGCGGCATGGGGCTGGGCGCTGGATCAAAACAACGGCGATCAGGCGAAGGCACAGGCTTATGTAAAAGCGCTGTTTAAAAACGTTGAGGTTCAGGACTCCGGCGCGCGCGGCGCAACGAACACCTTCGTCGAACGGGGTATCGGCGATGTGCTGATTGCCTGGGAAAACGAAGCTTATCTGGCGGTCGATAAGCTGGGCAAAGACAAATTTGAAATCGTTACGCCGAGCGAATCGATTCTGGCTGAGCCGACCGTTTCCGTGGTGGATAAAGTGGTGGACAGCCAGGGCACACGTCAAGTCGCGGACGCCTATCTAAAATATCTCTACTCACCGGAGGGCCAGACCATCGCGGCGCAAAATTACTATCGCCCGCGCGATGCGGAGGTAGCGAAGAAATTTGCGAATACCTTCGCGCCGGTGAAGCTGTTTACTATCGATAATAAGTTCGGCGGCTGGACGCAGGCGCAGAAAACGCACTTTGCCGATGGCGGCACCTATGACCAGGTGATGAAGCCTTAATCGCGCAAGCGCAGTAAAAAACGGCCAGCCACATGCTGGTCGTTTTTGTTTGTGCGTGACATTGCGCGACGGCCAGGCGAGGATGCGGGAAAAAGCGGAAAGAGGAGCCTTGCTATGCAGGGACGTCGCCGAGCGCTGGGGGTGATTGCGCTGCTGCTGTTGATACTGATAAGCGGCCTGGTTATTGCCGCTTTCCACCTGCACAAAAACAGCGATGCGCTGTGGCACATCGTCAGCGAAAAGTGCGAGCCAAATCAGCGTACAACGGGCGCGCCCGCGCCTTGTCAGCGCGTCGACCTTGCACAAGGCTATGCGCTGCTTAAAGATCTGAACGGACCGCTGCAGTATTTGCTGATCCCGCTGGCGAAAATCAGCGGCATGGAAAGCCCGGCGCTGCTCAATCCCGCAACACCTGATTTCTTCGCTTTCGCCTGGCAGGCGCGCGCGCAGCTGGCGGTAAAGCGCGGCGCGCCCATTGCTGATAGCGCCCTGTCGCTGGCGATCAACGCCGAGTATGGTCGCACTCAAAACCAGCTGCATATCCATATCTCCTGCCTGCGTCCCGATGTACGTCGCGCGCTGGACCGCCTTGCCCCCGCGCTCTCCAGTCGCTGGCAGAGGGAACAGCTGCGCCAGCACGCCTACCAGATACGCGCGCTAACCCTGCCGGAGCTGACACAGCAGAGCCTGTTTATCCGCGTGGCCAACGAGATCCCTGACGCGCGCGGCGAAATGGGCAAGTATGGGCTGGCGCTGGCGTCGCTGCCGGACGGACGTCTGGCGGCAATGGCGATCGAGCGCAACTGGCTGTTGCTAAATCGGGGATCGGCAGAGGAGCTGCAGGACCACAGCTGCGAGATTTTGCGGCAATAAAAAAGGCGGCCATTTGGCCGCCTTCGATGTGTATCAGACGTTACGCTTTTTTCGCTTCTGCCGCCGCTTTAACGATAACGGCGAAGGCGTCAGCCTTCAGCGAGGCGCCGCCGACCAGCGCGCCGTCGATGTCTGGCTGGGTAAAGAGTTCAGCCGCGTTCTTGTCGTTTACAGAACCGCCGTACTGAATGATTACCTGCTCGGCGACCGCCGCGTCTTTCTTCGCGATGTGCTGACGAATAAACTTATGTACCGCCTGCGCCTGCGCCGGCGTAGCTGATTTGCCGGTGCCGATCGCCCAGACCGGCTCATAGGCGATAACCACGCCGTTAAAGGCTTCCGCACCCTGAGTTTCCAGCACCGCGTCGATCTGGCGCGCGCAGACTTCTTCAGTCTGACCCGCTTCGTTTTCCGCTTCGGTTTCACCAATGCACAGTACCGGCACCAGGCCAGCCGCTTTCAGCACGGCGAATTTCTTCGCGATGAACTCGTCGCTCTCTTTGTGGTAGGTGCGACGCTCAGAGTGGCCGATAATGATATATTTCGCGCCGATATCTTTCAGCATGTCCGCGGAGGTTTCGCCGGTGAAGGCGCCCGAGAGGTTGACGTCGACGTTTTGCGCGCCCAGAGCGATGTGGCTGCCGGAGATGGCATGTTTTGCCTGGTCGAGATAGATGGCTGGCGGGGCGATTGCTACGCCGCAACCGTCAACGCCGGAGAGCGCTTTGCGCAGGCCTTCGATCAGCTCGCCTGTCATCTGCTTGCTGCCATTCAGTTTCCAGTTACCCATAACCAATGGATGTCGCATTCTATCCTCCGCGTTACGCGATTCATTAAATTGCACTGCCGTCGGGCAGCG
This sequence comes from Pantoea phyllosphaerae, assembly GCF_051025595.1. Classification (NCBI taxonomy): domain Bacteria; kingdom Pseudomonadati; phylum Pseudomonadota; class Gammaproteobacteria; order Enterobacterales; family Erwiniaceae; genus Pantoea; species Pantoea phyllosphaerae. The sequence goes on along the minus strand of NZ_JBPFDE010000015.1, from coordinate 26,983 downwards.
TAGACTGCCAGACAGTATAGAGATCTATCAGGTCAATGGCTTTGCTTTTCGTCATTTTTGCCGCCCTGATCGGCAGGCGGCAGCGCCAGTTTTATGGGCTCGACGGCGAAGGTGAGCCCCTTGTCGCCGTTGTCCGCCACCACGAAACGCAGCGCGCCTTCAGTGCGGGAAAAATAGCGCGCGCCTTTGCCTTTACTCAGCAGCGCGTTCAGCTTCTGCCGCGCCTCGTCCGGCGAGAGACCCGGCACAAAAAAGCGCAGCAGCGCCGTCATGTAGGCGAGCGCTTTCTCCTGCGACGCTTTCTGCTCCGGTCCTGGCACTGGCAGCCAGGTAAGCTGCAGCGTCTTCACTTTCCCGGTTCCCTGCTCCAGCGCGGTGGAGGCGTAGAGCGTTTCGCTGATTTTGCTCGCCGCGCGCGTCAGGCGGCTGCTGTCGTTTCGGCTATCGATGGCGCGATACTCCAGCAGCGGCAGCTCGGCGTTGGCAGCGTTATACCTTTCACGGAACTGGCCGATGGTCATATCAAAGGTCGGCGCACCCGCCAGCACGTAGGGGGCGGCAGGTAAGGATTCGCTGCGCGCGCGCAGCGTGGGATCGGCGGCAAATGCCGGGGCCGTTAGCGCAAGGCTGAGCAGCAGCGCGCCGGGCAAATTCTTCATTTCGTAGGCTCGACCAGTAAACTTTGCGCCAGATTAAAACGGGTTTTACCTGCGAAAGTCAAAAGCGCGACGGGCAAAATTTGTCCGTCGATAAGAATTACCTTATCACCGCACGGCTTACCAGTAGTGCTCGCTGGTGATGTGGCCAGGTTTACGCTTCAGATGCTTGCGCATATCGCGCGTCTCTTTCAGCATCTGCTGGGTATCACGCACCATCTGCGGGTTACCGCATAGCATAATATGGCCCGATTCCGCCTCTATCGGCAGGCCCACCGCGCGTTCCAGCTCGCCGCTTTCGATCAGCGCTGGCACGCGGCCGGTGAGGGATCCCGCTGCATTTTCGCGACTCACTACCGTCTGAATGCGCAGCTTGCCGTTGTAGATCTGCTGCAGTGACTGCATCAGCGGCAGATAGCTGAGATCGGCGGCGTAGCGCACCGCGTGCACCAGCACGATATCATCGAAGCGATCCAGCCCTTCACCCTGTTGCAGAATGGAAAGGTAAGGGCCAATCGCCGTGCCGGTCGCCAGCATCCATAGCGTTTTGCACGGCGGAATCTCATCCAGCACAAAAAAGCCGGCAGCCTCTTTGGTGATCATCACGGTGTCGCCCGGCCTGAGCGCCTGCAGACGCGGGCTCAGCTTGCCCTCCGGCACCGTAACCAGATAAAACTCCAGTAAAGGATCGCTGGGCGCGTTTACATAGGAGTACGCGCGCTGCACGCGTTCGCCGTCTATCTCCAGTGCCAGCTTGGCGAACTGACCGGCGGTGAACGCATCGATCGGCGCATGCACCCGCAGACTGAACAGCGCGTCCGTCCAGTTCTTCACTTCCTTTACTTGCGCATTGACCCATTCAGCCATCGTTACTCTCCTGGTCGTTGATTTTTCAGGCACAGTGTTATCATCGCGGCTGCACGGCGCTTTTTCCACCCGCGCGCCAGATTTTTGGCTCTAATCGACAAATGCACCGCACGTCTCAACACGCCGTTGCCCGCGGTTGACAAGATGGTGCGAAAACTTGACGCCCTTACGCCAGCCTCTTTACGTTCCTCTCTCGATTTGTCACGTAATCCTGATATTTTTCCCGCCATTAACCCGGTGCAGCGCATTTTGCTGCTGAATTGACTTTATTTCCCAGACTGAGATGTCGATGAAGAAGATGGAAAATCGACCGCTGCTGCTGATGTTGATTTTAATGCTGGCGGTTGGGCAGATGGCGCAGACGATCTATGTCCCGGCGATGGCCGAAATGGCGGATGCGCTCAACGTGCACGACGGCACGCTGCAGCGCGTGATGGCGGCCTATCTGATGACCTATGGCGGATCGCAGCTGATCTACGGCCCGCTCTCCGACAGCATCGGGCGCCGTCCGGTGATCCTCGCCGGCATGACGATCTTTATGATCGGCGCCGTGACGGCGATGCTCGCGCCGTCGCTGAACGTGCTGGTGCTGGGCAGCGCCATTCAGGGGCTGGGCACCGGCGTGGCGGGCGTGATGGCGCGTACGATGCCGCGCGACCTCTATGCGGGTGTCGCGCTGCGCCAGGCTAACAGCCTGCTGAATATGGGGCTGCTGGTCAGTCCGCTGCTGGCACCGGTTATCGGCGCGTTGCTGACGAAGCTGTTCGGCTGGCACGCCTGCTTCGCCTTTCTCCTGCTGCTTTGCGTGGCGGTGACGGGCGCGATGATGCGCTGGCTGCCGGAGACGCGTCCAAACGGCGGCGAGGTCACGCCTTTCTTTCGCCGCTATCAGCGCCTGTTAAGCGACGCCAGCTTTGTGCGTTTTATTGTGCTGCTGATTGGCGCGCTGGCGGGTATCGCGGTGTTTGAAGCGAGCTGCGGCGTGCTGCTGGGCGGTGTGCTGGGGCTGGATGCGTTCACCGTGAGTATTCTGTTTATTCTGCCTATCCCCGCCGCCTTTTTCGGCGCATGGTTTGCCGGACGCGAAGCGCGTTCCTGGCATAGCCTGATGTGGGCCGGCGTGAACAGCTGCCTGCTGGCGGGCGCGCTGATGTGGATCCCGGCGTGGTTCGGCATAATGAATATCTGGACGCTGCTGGTGCCCGCCGCGCTCTTCTTCTTCGGCGCGGGTATGCTGTTCCCGCTGGCGACGTCAGGCGCGATGGAGCCCTATGCCTGGCTGGCTGGCAGCGCCGGCGCGCTGATTGGGGGATTGCAAAACCTGGGGTCGGGCGTGGTCGCCTGGGCGTCTGCGCTGCTGCCGCAGCGCGACCAGTTCAGCCTGGGCATGCTGATGTTCGCTACCGCGCTGGTGATGCTGCTCTGCTGGCTGCCGCTGTCGCGACAGCCAGAAGGCCAGAGCGGCACGGTTACAGGATAAAGGGATGCAGCGCCGCGTCTTTGCGGTCCAGATAGTGGATCGACTGGATGCGGCGAATCGTGCGTGATTTGCCGCGGATCAGCAGGGTTTCGCTGGTGGCGATATTGCCCTGACGCGTAATACCTTTCAGCAGGTCGCCGCTGGTAATGCCGGTGGCGGCGAAAATAACGTTGTCGTTGCGCGCCATTCGCGCCAGCGGCAATACCTCACCCGCTTTAATGCCCATCTCGTCGCAGCGCGCCAGCTCCTGCTCGCCAATGCGGCGATTCTCTTCGCTCTCGCCCTTTACCTCATGACGCGGCAGCAGACGGCCCTGCATATCGCCATCCAGCGCGCGGATCACCGCGGCCGATACCACGCCCTCTGGCGCGCCGCCGATGCCGTAGAGCACGTCGACCTCGCTGTCAGGCATGCAGGTCAGGATAGAGGCCGCTACGTCACCGTCCGGGAAGGCGAAGACGCGCACGCCAAGCTGCTGTAGCTGCGCGATAACCGCGTCGTGGCGCGGTTTCGCCAGAATAGAGACCGTTAGCTGCGCCAGCGGCTTACCCAGCGCCGCGGCGATATTTCGCAGGTTGGTTTCCAGCGGCAGATTGAGATCGATATGGCCGCGCGCTGCCGGGCCGACTATCAGCTTCTCCATATACATATCTGGCGCGTGCAGAAAGCTGCCTTTGTCGCCGACCGCCAGCACCGCCAGCGCGTTGGCCTGGCCCATGGCGGTCATGCGCGTGCCCTCGATCGGATCCACCGCGATATCGACCGCGTCGCCGCGTCCGCTGCCGACCTTCTCGCCGATATAGAGCATTGGCGCTTCGTCGATCTCTCCTTCGCCGATCACAATCTGGCCGTCGATATCAATGGTGTTCAGAACGTGTCGCATCGCGTGGACGGCAGCGCCGTCGGCGCCGTTTTTGTCGCCGCGTCCCAGCCAGCGATAGCCGGCTAACGCCGCCGCTTCGGTCACGCGGGAAAATTCTATGGCGAGTTCTCGTTTCATAGCCTGCACCTGCTGAAAAAAGAGCAGTGTAGCATAGCGGGGAAGGGCAAAAAAAAAGCCCGCGACAGCGTCGCGGGCCTGGAAGGTTGAGAGGTGTGCCAGCGTTGCTGGCACACGTGCCTGTTACTCGTCGTGGTCTTCCCACGCCTGCGCGCGCGCCACCGCTTTTTTCCAGCCAGCGTAGCGAACGTTGCGCTCGGTGGTTTCGATGCTCGGACGGAATTCGCGCTCGATAACCGCTTTGGCGCGTACCTCTTCCAGGTCGCCCCAGAAGCCCACTGCCAGACCTGCCAGATAGGCGGCGCCCAGCGCGGTGACCTCACGTACTTCCGGACGCTCAACGCGCGTGCCGAGAATGTCCGACTGGAACTGCATCAGGAAGTTGTTCGCCACCGCGCCGCCATCCACGCGCAGCGACTGCAGGCGGGTGTCGGCGTCGTTCTGCATCGCTTCCAGCACGTCGCGCGTCTGGTAGGCGATAGACTCCAGCGTGGCGCGAATAATATGGTTGGCGTTAGCGCCGCGCGTCAGGCCAAAAATGGCGCCGCGCGCATAGGGATCCCAGTAGGGCGCGCCCAGGCCGGTAAAGGCCGGAACCATATAAACGCCGTTGGTATCCTTCACCTTAAGCGCAAAATACTCTGAGTCGGTCGAGTCGCTGATGAGCTTCATCTCATCACGCAGCCACTGAATTGAGGCGCCGCCGATAAACACTGCACCTTCCAGCGCGTAGTTCACTTCGCCGCGCGGGCCGCAGGCGATGGTGGTTAACAGGCCGTGCGAAGAGGTCACCGCTTCGGTGCCGGTGTTCATCAGCATAAAGCAGCCGGTGCCGTAGGTGTTTTTCGCCATGCCCGGCTGAACGCAGAGCTGACCGTAAAGTGCCGCCTGCTGGTCGCCTGCAATACCGGCGATAGGAATACGCGTGCCGCCTTTACCGCCGATGTTGGTCTGACCGTACACCTCTGAAGAGCCTTTCACTTCCGGCAGCATTTCGCGCGGAATATCAAGGATCTCCAGCATACGCTGATCCCACTCCAGCTTGTGGATGTTATACATCATGGTGCGCGAGGCGTTGGTATGATCGGTAATATGCACGCGTCCCTGGGTCATTTTCCACACCAGCCACGTATCGACGGTGCCGAACAGCAGCTCGCCGCGCTTCGCGCGTTCGCGCGCGCCTTCTACATGGTCGAGGATCCACTTCACCTTGGTACCGGAGAAGTAGGGGTTAATCACCAGGCCGGTGGTGTGCTGGATATACTCTTCCAGCCCCTCTTTCTTCAGCTTGTTGCAGTAGTCCGCGGTGCGCGGATCCTGCCAGACGATGGCGTTATAGATCGGCTTGCCGCTCTCTTTGTCCCAGACGATGGCGGTTTCGCGCTGGTTGGTGATGCCGATTGCGGCAATCTCATCGGAACGGATGTCGGCGTGCGCCAGCACTTCGACCAGCGTCGAGCTTTGCGATGCCCAGATATCCATCGGGTCATGTTCAACCCAGCCCGCTTTCGGGTAGATTTGGGTAAATTCGCGCTGCGATACCGCAACGATGTTGGCATCGTGATCCAGCACGACGGCGCGTGAGCTGGTGGTGCCCTGGTCGAGCGCAACAATATATTTTTTATCAGTGGTAGTCGTCATAATGCATTCCCGATGAAAAGGTGAAACTTACGCTTTACGCTGCTCAGCGCGTGCGACCGGTTTTTCTGTTTTGCTGCTGGCCAGTACGGCGCCAGGCAGGTGGCGGCCAATCAGCGCGCGATAGCCGAAGGCACCCAGACAGGCTCCCACTAACGGGCCAAAGATCGGTACCAGGAAGTAGGGGATATCTTTACCGCCCGTAAAGGCCACGTTACCCCAACCCGCAAAGAAGGCGAACAGCTTGGGTCCGAAATCACGCGCCGGGTTCAGGGCGAAGCCGGTCAGCGGGCCCATCGCGCCGCCGATAACGGCAACCAGCAGGCCGATCAACAGCGGTGCCAGCGGACCACGCGGTACGCCGTTGCCATCGTCGGTCAGCGCCATAATCACCGCCATCAGTACCGCCGTGATCACCATTTCAACCAGGAACGCCTGTCCTACGCTGATATGCGGGTTAGGGTAGGTTGAGAAGACGCCGGCCAGATCCAGGCTTTGCACCGTGCCGCGCACCATCTGGTGGCTTTGTTCGTAATCGAAAAACAGATTGTAATAAAGGCCGTAAACCAGCGCGGCAGCGCAGAATGCGCCAGCCACCTGCGCCAGAATATAGGGCACCACCTTACGGCCTTCAAAGTTGGCGAACAGACAGAGCGCCACCGTGACAGCAGGGTTAAGATGGGCGCCAGATACGCCAGCGGTAAGGTAAACGGCCATGGAGACGGCGAGTCCCCAGATAATACAGATTTCCCATTGCCCGAAGGCGGCGCCGGCCACTTTCAGCGCGGCCACGCAGCCTGCGCCAAAGAAGATGATCAAGCCGGTACCGATGAATTCGGCGATGCACTGCCCTTTCAGTGTGTTCGATGTCTGACTCATAATGGTATTCCTGAAGCGAGGTTAAATTTTATCAGTTTTTGTTCTCAATCCATGAGTCACCCAGCTCTCTTGTAGGGCTGGTGTAAATTTATCGTTAACGAGCATAAACGAGAAATAGCGAAATCTAAATCTGTGTGCTGAGTCAAAAAAATGCGCGTTTTCGCGCCTTTTTGCTTTCATAGAACCTCATTTCCACTTTTTAGCCGCCGCGTTTTTCGCGGCGACCGCGCGCAGCGGCGAGTGGCCAGGTATAAGCCGAAAAGTGTTACAGACTGCGCCCGCAGTGCCCGCGTCGCTGGACTTGCGCTATCAGGCTACATACAATCGGAAACATTGTTGCTGGCCTGGCTGATACAGGGCGTCATGCGCTAAGGCTGGCATCATCAACGCCCTGCGAGAATTTAGGAGAGGTCAGAAAGATGTCATTTGAAGTATTCGAGAAACTGGAAGCGAAAGTACAGCAGGCGATTGATACCATCACCCTGCTGCAGATGGAAATCGAAGAGCTGAAAGAGCAGAACAACGTGCTGAAAAACGAAGCGCAGCAGGCGGCGGGCAATCATGACTCGCTGGTGCGCGAAAACCAGCAGCTAAAGGAAGAGCAGCATCTGTGGCAGGATCGTCTGCGTGCGCTGCTGGGAAAAATGGAAGAGGTGTAAGCGCCTCATAAAAATGAAAAACGGGAGCGCGTCGCTCCCGTTTTCGTTTTCGGCGTTATTCGATATCGAGCGGATCTTCAGAGAGAATAATGCCGGTATTGTCGGCGTAGAGATGGTCGCCGGAAAAGAAGGTGACGCCGCCGAAGTTCACGCGCACATCGCTCTCGCCAATGCCTTCGCCCGCCGCGCCCGCTGGCACCGCAGCAATCGCCTGAATGCCGATCTCCAGCTCCTCCAGGTCATCGACCTGACGTACAGAGCCGTAAACCACTAAGCCTTCCCATTCGCTTTCCACCGCCAGACGCGCCAGCTGCGCATCCACCAGCGCGCGACGCACCGAACCGCCGCCGTCAATCACCAGCACGCGGCCCCGTCCGTTCTCTTCCAGCAGATCGTAGAGCAGGCCGTTGTCTTCGAAACATTTCACTGTGGTTATCTGACCACCAAATGAGGTGCGGCCACCGAAGTTTGAAAAAAGCGGTTCAACAACGTTCACTTCTTCATGGTAGATGTCGCAGAGTTCAGAGGTATCGTATTTCATGATGGGTTCATCTGTTTGCCACAGGAGCGGTAAGTATACCGCCAGTTGCGGATTGTTGGCAAAATCATCAGCGGAAAAAAAAGTTTCTGCATCAGCAGCATGCATAAAAAAAAGCCCGGCTCAGTGGCCGGGCTTTGCGCAAGCGCATAGAAAAACGGAATTACAGGATAAAGCGGCTGAGATCTTCGTCCGCCACCAGCTCATCCAGATGCTTGCTGACATACTCCGCGTCAATGGTGACGGAATCGCCGTGGCGATCGCTGGCGTCATAGGAGATATCTTCCATCAGACGCTCCAGCACGGTATGCAGGCGACGCGCGCCGATATTCTCGGTGGTTTCATTAACCTGCCATGCCGCTTCAGCGATGCGGCGAATACCGTCCTCGGTGAACTCGACGTTAACCCCTTCGGTGCCCATCAGCGCTTTATACTGTACGGTCACAGAGGCGTTCGGCTCGGTGAGAATGCGCTCGAAATCGTTCACGGTCAGCGCCTGCAGCTCGACACGGATCGGCAGACGGCCCTGCAGTTCCGGGATCAGATCCGACGGGCTGGCGACCTGGAACGCGCCTGAGGCGATAAACAGAATGTGATCGGTTTTCACCATGCCGTGCTTGGTTGACACGGTGCAGCCTTCTACCAGCGGCAGCAGATCGCGCTGTACGCCTTCGCGCGACACGTCCGGTCCGGACGACTGGCCGCGCTTACAGATTTTATCGATCTCGTCGATAAACACGATGCCGTGCTGCTCTACCGCTTCGATCGCATCCTGCTTCAGCTCTTCCGGATTGACCAGCTTGGCCGCTTCTTCTTCAATCAGCAGCTTCATCGCGTCTTTGATTTTCAGCTTGCGCGGCTTCTGCTTCTGGCCGCCCAGATTCTGAAACATCGACTGAAGCTGGTTGGTCATCTCTTCCATGCCTGGAGGCGCCATGATTTCGACGCCAGCCGGCGCGGCCGCCAGATCAATCTCAATCTCTTTATCGTCCAGCTGGCCTTCGCGCAGCTTCTTGCGGAACGACTGACGCGCGGCGGAAGGCTCGCTGCTCTGCTCCGGCTGACCCCAGTTGTTTTTGGCGGGCGGGATCAGCACGTCGAGGATGCGCTCTTCCGCCATCTCTTCGGCACGGTATTTGTTCTTTTCGATCGCCTGGCTGCGCACCATTTTTACGGCGGCGTCGGTCAGGTCGCGAATAATGGAGTCGACTTCTTTACCGACGTAGCCCACCTCGGTGAATTTGGTCGCTTCCACCTTAATAAACGGCGCGTTGGCGAGTTTCGCCAGGCGACGGGCGATTTCGGTTTTACCGACGCCGGTCGGGCCGATCATCAGAATGTTTTTCGGCGTCACCTCGTGGCGCAGCTCTTCGTCGAGCTGCATACGACGCCAGCGGTTACGCAGCGCAATGGCGACAGCTTTCTTTGCGCCGTCCTGGCCAATGATAAAGCGATTCAGTTCGCTGACGATTTCGCGGGGAGTCATCTCAGACATCTTTAATCCTTACGCCCTGGACGGCAGTTCTTCGAAGTTAACATTGTGGTTGGTGTAGATGCAGATGTCGCCTGCGATATCTAAGGATTTCGCGACGATGTCATGCGCGCCCAGCTCGGTATTCTCCAGCAGCGCACGCGCCGCCGCCTGAGCGAAGGGGCCACCGGAACCAATGGCGATAAGATCGTTTTCAGGCTGGATAACGTCGCCGTTGCCGCTAATGATCAGCGAGGCATTTTCATCGGCGACCGCCAGCAGCGCTTCAAGACGGCGCAGCATACGGTCGGTGCGCCAGTCTTTCGCCAGCTCAACGGCGGCTTTCACCAGGTGGCCCTGATGCATTTCCAGTTTACGTTCGAAGAGTTCAAAGAGCGTGAAGGCATCTGCAGTACCGCCAGCGAAACCGGCAATTACCTTATCGTTGTAAAGACGACGCACTTTTTTTACGTTGCCTTTCATCACGGTATTGCCGAGTGTTGCCTGGCCATCACCGCCGATAACGACTCGTCCGTTGCGTCGTACGCTTACTATTGTTGTCACGGGCAGACCCCTTGTTGCAGTAGAAAAAAAGCGCCGCGCGGCAAGGCGCGGCGCATCATGCAACCAGATATGGGGCGGCTTTGGCGGGTTTCAACCCCCGACGGCGAGCGGAATACAGTTTGAATGGCCGTTGCCGCGCAGTCGCTTCAGGGTGCTGTCGGCGGCGCTGCGATCCTTAAATGGACCTATCACCACGCGATTCCAGCCGCCGCCGGTGGTAATGCGGCTTTCGAAACCTTCGAACGCCAGACCGGCGCGCACCGATTCCGCCTGGTCGGCACCTTTGAACGAACCGCACTGCACCATCCAGCGCTGCGAAGAGGCTGGTTTTTCCGCCGTTTTCTTCGCCGTCTCCTGCGCGGGTTCGCGCGTGACGGGCGCAGGCGTCTGCGTCTGACGCGGCTGCGGCGCAGAACGCGCGCTCGGCTGCTGCTGATGCGTGGTTTGCGTCTGACGCGCAGGCTGGCTCGGCTGCGTAGTCTGCTGACGCGCTGGCGCACTTTGCGTTGCCTGCTGCTGCTGCTGACGCGACTGCATCTGAAGCTGCTGCTGGCGCTGCAGGGTCTGCTGACGCTGCGCCGGCGTCTGTTCGTTCCACGGCACTTCATTCAGCTGCGTTGGCGACTGACGCATATCCGCCTGCATCTGTTCAAGCAGCTGGCGCTGTTCATCGGTAAGCTGGGTGTGCGACTGCACCTCGCCCCCCGCCGACGGTTCGGTCGGCGTCGGTACCGTGACCTGACGGTTCTCCAGCTCTTTAATATATTTCCAGCGCTCTTCAGGCTTCGGCGGCAGGCCGTTGCCGTTGGCTTTATGATCCGGGATCACCGGCACATCTTCTTTTTTATGATGCGCGAGGAACCATAAACCACCGGCAAAGGTCACCAGCACCGCGACGGCCAGCCCTATCATCAGTTTGGAAACACCTGAACCGCCTTTGCTTTTCTTTCCACGGCTGGTGCTGCTTTTTTTGCGACGCGTCCCTGTTGAACGCCCGCGGCCTACGTAATCTCTCTGTGCCACTCTCGTTCTGATACCCTTCAAAAAATCGTGCCAACGGGGCGAAAACGCCTGAAAAGACCGCCCGGCAAGGAGTCCGCCATGTTACTTAAGGGTTAGAACTTTGACCAGCAGTGTTCGCCTTAAGAATCTACTGAAAATACCCTAAAAGAGGGGCTATTTCTCGCGCTTCTTCTCTGGTGCCGTGCTGCCGCGCACGGTGAGTTCGGCGTCCAGCAGACGCGAGCCATTATTCACGCGCTTGCCCTGCAGCTCATCCAGCAGAAGAAGCATCGCTTCGCGCCCAATCTGATAGCGCGGCTGTGTCACGGTAGTGAGCGGCGGCTCGCAGTAGCGTGAGAGCTCGATGTCATCGAAGCCGACAATGGAGAGATCCTGCGGCACGCGCAGGCCGAGGCGTTTAGCCTGATTCATCGCGCCGAGCGCCAGCATATCGCTGTGACAGAAGAGCGCGCGCGGCGGCTGCGGCAGCGCCATCAGCTGTTTCAGCGCCTGCGCGCCCGCTTCGAAGCTAAAGTCGCCGCGCACGATATAGGTGGGATCGACGGTAAGATTGCTGCGGCGTAGCGCCTGAATATAGCCCTGGGTGCGGTACTGGCACAGCGGCATCGCTTCCGGCCCGGCGATGCAGGCGATCTGGCGATGGCCCAGCTGCAGCAGATGGTTGACCGCCTCGAAAGCGGCCGTCAGGTTGTCGATATGCACGGTAGGCAGCGCCATCTCCGGGGCGAACTCGTTCGCCATCACCATCGGCGGCAGATTGCGCTGCTCCTCGTGAACAGGGTCGAACGGGATCTGCGAGCCGAGGAGCACCATACCGTCAATCTGGCGCGTCAGCAGCAGATCGAGAAACGTCTTCTCCTGCTGATTCTGGTGGGCGCAGTCGCCAATCAGCACCAGATAGCCTTCCTGCGCCGCCGTCACTTCGACGCCGCGTATAATTTCGCTAAAGAAGGGATCGCAGATATCGGGAACAATCACCAGGATGGTCTGGGTGTCGCCGCGGCGGGCGTTGCGCGTCAGGCCGTGGGACGCATAGCCGACGGCGATCACCGCCTGTTCAACTTTTTGTCGCGTCGCCGCCGACACTTTTTCAGGATTCATCAGCGCGCGTGAGACGGTGGCGGTCGAAACGCCGGCCTTTTCAGCCACATCTTTCATGGTGGCGGGCGCTTGAGGGTTCTGCTCCAACACTCTACTCCTGACGCATTCAAAGGATAGTTGTGGCTGAAAAAAGCCACGCCGCGCACATTGTTAACGATTGCGCGGCCGGGTTGTTACTTAATTTGCATAAAAATTGTGACTTGTGCGACTTTTTTCGATCTGGCTCGCAGGCTCAGCTTTCGGTGGGGTCGATATCAAGCGTCCATTTGACTTTGCGCGCAGCGGGCAGGGTTGCGATCAGCGGCAGCGAGCCGTCAAGCAGCTGCTGCAGCCGCTTACGCGAGGCGTGCTGCACCAGCAGCTGCCAGCGCCAGCGTCCGCCGCGCTTTGGCTGCAGCGCCGGCACCGGGCCCATCAGCCACATAGCGCTATCCTTCAGCGGGCTGGCGTCGAGCAGATTGCGCAGCTGCTGTAGGAATTCGGCGGCCTGCTGGTTGTCGTGATCCTCGGCGCGAAACAGCGCGTGGCTGGTCCAGGGCGGCAGCATAACCGACTGGCGCTCCAGCAGCGTCTGCTGAGCGAAAGCGAAATAGCCCTGGTGCAGCAGCGTCTGCAGCAGCGGATGTTCCGGATGGTGGGTCTGCAACAGCACTTCGCCCTGTTTGCCGGCGCGGCCAGCGCGGCCTGCCACCTGGGTGTAAAGCTGTGCGAAGCGCTCGGCGGCGCGGAAGTCGGCGGAAAAAAGCGCGCCGTCGACGTCCAGCAGCGACACCAGCGTTACGTCCGGGAAGTGGTGGCCTTTCGCCAGCATCTGCGTGCCGACCAGAATGCGCGCGCCGCCGCGATGGACGTCGGCCAGATGCTGCTCCAGCGCGCCTTTGCGGCTGGTGGTGTCGCGGTCGATGCGCGATATCGGCACGCCGGGGAAGAGGGTGCCGAGCTGCTGCTCCAGCTGCTCCGTGCCGACGCCGACCGGCAGCAGATGCGTTGAGCCGCACTGCGGGCACTGATTGGGCAGCGGTCGCTGGCTGTCGCAGTGGTGGCAGCGCAGCTGGCGCTGCTGCTGGTGCAGGGTATAGTAACGTTCGCAGCGCTGACACTCCGCAATCCAGCCGCAGTCATGGCAGAGCAGCGCGGGCGAATAGCCGCGGCGGTTGAGAAACAGCAGCACCTGATTATCCGCCTGAAGATGCTGGCGCATTTTGCCGATCAGCGCGGGTGCCAGCCCGCCGATAAGCTGCTGGCCTTTGAGGTCCACCAGCTGCTGCAGGGCTGGCTTCGCATTCCCGGCGCGCTTCGTCAGGTCGAGCTGGCGATATTTGCCGCTGCGCACGTTGTGCAGCGTCTCCAGCGCGGGCGTCGCCGAGCCCATCACGATCGGGATATTCTCTTCACGCGCGCGGAATACCGCCAGGTCGCGCGCCTGATAGCGCCAGCCTTCCTGCTGTTTATAAGAGTTGTCGTGCTCTTCGTCGATAATAATCACGCCCGGACGCGCCAGCGGCGTAAACAGCGCCGACCGCGTGCCAATGATAATGGCGTTTTCGCCCTGGCGCGCGCGCAGCCAGACGGCCAGTCGCTCGCTGTCGTTGAGCGCAGAGTGCAGCACGTCAACTGGCGCGTCGAAGCGCTCGCGGAAGCGGGCGATGGTCTGCGGCGTCAGGCCGATCTCCGGCACCAGCACCAGCGCCTGCTTGCCGCGCGCCAGCACATTTTCCAGCACGCTAAGATAGACTTCGGTCTTGCCGGAGCCGGTGATGCCAGCCAGCAGCCAGGCAGCGTAGTGCTCATCTTCGCTGCGGATAGCGCCGACCGCCATCGCCTGATCGGTATTGAGCCGCAGGCGCTCGCCTTTGACGGCGTAGCGCGTGCGCCAGTCCAGCCGCTGCGGCTGGTGTTCGCGCAGGTCGCACAAACCTTTCGCGCGCAGCGCCTGGAAGGCGGTTTCGGTAAGATCCTGCTCGGCGACCTGATGGCGATAGAGCGGCTGATGACGCAACGCCGCCAGCGCCTGCTGCTGTTTCGGCGCGCGCTTCAGGCTCTCCGGCGCGGTCGCCTGGCCCTGTTCGGTGATAATCCATTGCCACAGCGGCGCGTCCTGCGCCGGTTTGCCCTGGCGCAGCAGCACCGGCAGCGCGTGGCTCAGCACCTCGCCCACGGGCGAGTGGTAGTAGCCCGCCGCCCAGTTGAGCAGTCGCCATAGCGAAGAGGGATAGAGTGACTCCTTGTCCAGCACGTCGGCGACGCGCTTGAGCTGCGCCTCCGGCAGATCGCTCTGGTCGCGAAAACCCACCACGACGCCGACCATTTTCCGGTTGCCGAACGGCACGCTGACGCGCCCGCCCAGTACCGGCTGCGCGCCGTGCGGCGGCAGATAGTCAAACAGACGGGGGAGCGGAACGGGCAGGGCAACCTGAACGACGGGCATGGCGATCTCTTTCCGGTTCAACGATTCATAGCGGGACGCCTAGTGTACACGCTGGCGCGACCAGCGGGTATCTTGCAGAAGATTTGCCAAAAGCAGTTATTTTCTGTATAGTATGCCGCCTTTGGTGAGAAAGGTCTCGCCAGAGCCTAAACATTAATGTTCAACCGCGTGTGGTGCTGTGCAGGTTTTAGCCTGGCACGGAGAGCGACACGGCCTTTTATGAGGTTCTCCCATGAAACAAGGTATTCACCCGAAATACGAAGCTGTGACCATCACCTGCACCTGCGGTAACGTGATTCACACTCGCTCTACTATGGCTCACGACATGAACCTGGATGTCTGCGGTAAATGTCACCCGTTCTACACTGGTAAGCAGCGTGAAGTTGCCACCGGTGGCCGCGTTGACCGCTTCAACAAGCGTTTCAGCGTACCGGGCGCTAAAAAATAAGTTTTCTGAGCGGAATGATTCGCGCCTGGCGCAGGGTCATTCCGCTCTGCTATATCCTCTCCGCACAACCTCTCTGACTCTCTTCTTTGCATAATACCCGCTGACTACCTGCACGCGCAGCGCACGCTGACGCACTGGCTTTATCTGGCAGCAGACTTGTCCAAACTGTTTGATCGTTTTTTATCTTTCTGGCCATTCAACATTGGCGAATCTTGCCGGGTCAGTGCCAGAGAGAAGCATTAAAAAGACCAGGTCTAAGCACCAGCAGAAGAAAACTATGGCAGCAGAGTCTCAAACGATAATCTGCTGCCAGCGGCAGGCACAGCTATCAATATTCCCAGGTGTCGGGGTCGACGCCTTTTTCGCGCATGATTTTTTTTGCTTCTTCCGGAATCTCATCGCTGCGTTCTTTACGCAGATCGACATCGTCCGGCAGCGGCTGGCCGGTGAAGGCATGCAGAAAGGCTTCACACAGCAACTCGCTGTTTGTGGCATGACGCAGGTTGTTCACCTGACGACGAGTGCGCTCATCCGTTAAAATTTTCAGCACGCTCAGCGGAATAGAAACAGTGATCTTTTTAACCTGCTCACTCTTCTTACCGTGTTCAGCGTAGGGGCTGATATATTCGCCGTTCCATTCAGCCATGGGTTACCTTAATCAAAAGTTGAAAGTGGGAAATCCGTGGATTATGCCCGATTTTACCGTGCCTGACCTCTTGAACTGCGGGGTTTCTTCATCCTGGCCGCGAAAGCAGACGCAAAATGCAGGCAATGAGGCGTGATTTTAGCGGGTTATAGCATTCTGCTCAATCTATACGCAAAGACATTTAGATGTCCAGATGTATTGACGTCTAATTATGGGGTGTTATCCTGATGCCTCTTTATTACTCTCTTCAGGAACAAAAAGCACCATGACGCGTAAACAGGCAACCATCGCAGTCCGCAGCGGTTTGAATGATGACGAGCAATATGGCTGCGTTGTCCCGCCGATTCACCTCTCCAGCACCTATAACTTCCTTGATTTTAACGAACCGCGCGCGCACGACTATTCGCGCCGCGGCAACCCGACGCGCGACGTGGTGCAGCGCGCGCTGGCGGAGCTGGAGGGCGGGGCGGGCGCGGTGCTGACGAATACCGGCATGTCGGCGATCCATCTGGTGACGACAGTGTTCCTGAAGCCGGGCGATCTGCTTGTTGCCCCGCACGACTGCTATGGCGGCAGCTATCGCCTGTTCGACAGCATGGCGAAGCGCGGCGCCTACCGCGTGAAGTTCGTCGATCAAGGCGATCGCGCGGCGCTGGATGCGGCGCTGGCGGAAAAACCAAAGCTGGTGCTGGTGGAGAGCCCGAGCAATCCGCTGCTGCGCGTGGTGGATATCGCCGCCATCTGCGCGGCGGCGCGCGGCGCTGGTGCCGTCAGCGTGGTTGACAATACCTTCCTTAGCCCGGCGCTGCAAAATCCGCTGGCGCTGGGTGCAGACCTGGTGATCCACTCCTGCACCAAATATCTCAATGGCCACTCTGACGTGGTGGCGGGCGCGGTGATTGCCAAAGATCCTGCGCAGGTGACTGAGCTGGCATGGTGGGCGAATAATATCGGCGTCACCGGCGCCGCTTTCGACAGCTACCTGCTTCTGCGCGGCCTGCGCACGCTGGCGCCGCGTATGGCGGCGGCGCAGCGTAACGCGCTGGCGATTGTGAGCTATCTGCAACAGCAGCCGCTGGTGAAAAAACTGTATCATCCTTCGCTGCCGGAAAACGCCGGGCACGAATACGCGGCGCGTCAACAGCGCGGTTTTGGCGCGATGCTGAGTTTCGAGCTGGACGGCGACGAAGCCTTGCTGCGTCGTTTTCTCAAGGCGCTGCAGCTGTTTACGCTGGCGGAATCGCTCGGCGGCGTAGAAAGCCTGATTTCCCACACGGCAACCATGACGCACGCCGGCATGTCGGCGGAAGCGCGCGCGGCGGCGGGCATTTCCGAGACGCTGCTGCGCGTCTCGGTGGGCATTGAGGATCATGAAGATTTAATTGCCGATCTGGACAATGCGTTCCGGACGGCATCCGAGGGTTAAAAATGACGATTTCAGCCGGCGCGGCAACGCCGAATAGTAAGCAGTTGCATAAATTTGGCGGCAGCAGCCTGGCGGATGCGCGCTGTTACCAGCGCGTCGCCAGCATCATGGCGGATTACAGCCAGCCGGGCGATCTCATGGTGGTATCGGCGGCAGGCTCGACGACCAACCAGTTAATTAGCTGGCTAAAGCTCAGCCAGAGCGATCGCCTGGCCGCGCATCAGGTGCAACAGGCTTTACGGCGTTATCACAGTGAACTGATCGCCGGACTGCTGCCGGCTGAATATGCCGAGCCGCTGATAGCGAGTTTTATTCGCGATCTGGAAAAGCTCGCCGCGCTGCTCGACGGCACTATCAGCGACGCGGTCTACGCCGAAGTGGTCGGCCACGGCGAAGTGTGGTCGGCGCGACTGATGGCGGCGGTGCTGAGCCAGCGCGAGATTGACGCCTGCTGGCTCGACGCGCGTGACTTCCTGCGGGCGGAGCGCGCCGCGCAGCCGCAGGTCGATGAAGGCAAATCCTGGCCGCTGCTGCAAACGCTGCTGGCGCAGCATCCGCACCAGCGTATCGTGGTAACTGGCTTTATTAGCCGCAACGACGCGGGCGAAACCGTGCTGCTGGGGCGCAACGGCTCCGACTACTCCGCCACGCAGATCGGCGCGCTGGCAGGCGTCGGCCGCGTCACTATCTGGAGCGACGTCGCGGGCGTCTACAGCGCCGATCCGCGCAAAGTCTCCGACGCCTGTCTGCTGCCGCTGCTGCGCCTTGATGAAGCCAGCGAGCTGGCGCGCCTCGCCGCGCCGGTGCTGCATACGCGCACGCTGCAGCCGGTTTCCGGCAGCGATATCGATCTACAACTGCGCTGCAGCTATCAGCCGGAGCAGGGCTCAACGCGCATCGAGCGCGTGCTGGCGTCCGGTACAGGCGCACGCATCGTCACCAGCCATGACGATGTCTGCCTGATTGAGGTTCAGGTGCCGGATCGGCACGACTTCGCGGCGCTGCATAAAGAGGTCGAGCTTCACCTCAACCGGGCGCAGCTGCGCCCGCTGGCGACCGGCGTACATCCGGATCGCCAGCTGCTGCAGCTCTGCTATACCGCCGAAGTCGTCAACAGCGTGTTTCAGCTGTTGCAGGATTCGGGCCTGCCCGCTCACCTGCAGCTGCGCGAAGGGCTGGCGCTGGTGGCGCTGGTCGGCGCGGGCGTTACGCGCAACCCGCTGCACAGCCACCGTTTCTGGCAGGAGATTCAGGACCAGCCGGTCGAATTCGTCTGGCAGTCGGAAGATCAC
The DNA here is from genome assembly GCF_051025595.1 of Pantoea phyllosphaerae. Classification (NCBI taxonomy): domain Bacteria; kingdom Pseudomonadati; phylum Pseudomonadota; class Gammaproteobacteria; order Enterobacterales; family Erwiniaceae; genus Pantoea; species Pantoea phyllosphaerae. The sequence continues at coordinate 8,867 of NZ_JBPFDE010000015.1, read as the reverse complement.
ATCAGCCTGGTGGCGGTGCTGCGCGTCGGCCCGACGCAGTCGCTGGTGCAGGGGCTGCATCAGTCGCTGTTTCGCGCCGAAAAGCGCATTGGCCTGATGCTGTTCGGCAAAGGCAATATCGGCTCGCGCTGGCTGGAGCTGTTCGCGCGCGAGCAGGAAGCGCTGTCGGCGCGCACCGGCTTTGAATATGTGCTGGCGGGCGTGGCGGACAGTCGGCGCAGCCTGCTGAGCTATGAAGGGCTTGACGCCAGCCGGGCGCTCGCCTTCTTTGATGACGAGGCCGAGGAGCGCGACGAAGAGTCGCTGTTCCTGTGGATGCGCGCGCATCCATTCGACGATCTGGTGGTGCTTGACGTTACCGCCAGCACGCCGCTGGCGCAGCAGTATCTCGATTTCGCCAGCCACGGCTTTCACGTTATCAGCGCGAATAAGGTTGCCGGGGCATCCGACAGCCAGACATGGCGGCAGATCCGCGACGCCTTTACCAAGACCGGACGACACTGGCTCTATAACGCCACGGTCGGTGCCGGTTTGCCGATTAACTATACGGTGCGCGATCTGCGCGACAGCGGCGACACTATTTTGGCCATCAGCGGCATCTTCTCCGGCACGCTCTCCTGGCTATTCCTGCAGTTTGACGGCACGGTGCCTTTTACCGAGCTGGTAGACCAGGCGTGGCAGCAGGGCCTGACCGAACCGGATCCGCGCGTCGATCTGTCGGGTCAGGATGTGAAGCGCAAGCTGGTGATCCTCGCACGCGAAGCGGGATATAACATCGAGCCTGACCAGGTGCGCGTCGAGTCGCTGGTGCCGACCGGGTGTGAGGCGGGCTCAATCGACGATTTCTTCGAACATGGCGACGCGCTTAACGAGCAGATGCTACAGCGGCTGGAAGCGGCGCAGGAGATGGGGCTGGTGCTGCGCTACGTGGCGCGCTTCGACGCCAGCGGCAAAGCGCGCGTTGGCGTCGAAGCGGTGCGTCCGGAGCATCCCCTGGCGTCATTGCTGCCGTGCGATAACGTCTTCGCGATTGAAAGCCGCTGGTATCGCGACAATCCGCTGGTGATCCGCGGCCCTGGCGCGGGGCGCGACGTCACCGCTGGCGCTATTCAGTCAGATATTCATCGGCTTGCACAACTGCTGTAACCGTTGGCGCGCCTGTCCCGGCGGCAGGCGCGCAACGCTGCTTTTTTCTCCGCATGACGTTCCCTCACTCTGTTTGAAAATTTGTCACGCCGCTTTATCACTTTTCAGTTGACGCCTGCCTGAGATTGGTTCATTTTGTGCATCTGGACGTCTAAACGTATGGATGTTCAGAGGCCGCAAATTAACCCGACGTTTTTGATGAGGTAAGCAGGATGAGTTTCTTTCATGCCAACCAGCGAGAAGCGCTGAATCAGAGCCTGGCGGAGCTGAACGGGCAAATTAATGTCTCATTCGAGTTTTTTCCGCCTCGCACCAGCGAAATGGAAGAGACCCTGTGGCACTCAATCGATCGTCTCAGCAGCCTGAAGCCGAAATTCGTCTCTGTGACCTATGGCGCTAACTCTGGCGAGCGCGATCGCACCCACAGCATTATTAAAGGCATTAAAGATCGCACCGGCCTCGAAGCTGCACCGCACCTCACCTGCATTGACGCCACGCGCGACGAGCTGCGCGCGATTGCGCAAGATTACTGGAGTAACGGCATTCGCCATATCGTGGCGCTGCGCGGCGATCTGCCAGCGAACAGTGGCAAACCTGATATGTACGCCTGCGATCTGGTGTCATTGCTGAAGGAGGTCGGGGATTTTGATATCTCCGTGGCTGCCTACCCGGAAGTGCATCCCGAAGCGAAAAGCGCGCAGGCGGATCTCATCAACCTGAAGCGTAAAATTGATGCGGGCGCCAGCCGGGCGATCACCCAGTTCTTTTTCGATGTCGAGAGCTACCTGCGCTTTCGCGATCGCTGCGTCGCCACCGGCATCGACGTCGAGATTGTGCCGGGCATTCTGCCGGTATCGAACTTTAAACAGCTGACGCGCTTCGCCACCATGACCAACGTGCGCGTGCCGGGCTGGATGAATGCGATGTTCGAGGGACTGGACGACGACCCGGAGACGCGCAAAATGGTCGGCGCCAATATCGCCATGGATATGGTGAAAATTCTGTCGCGCGAAGGGGTGAAGGATTTCCACTTCTATACGCTGAACCGTGCAGAAATGAGCTACGCCATTTGCCATACGCTGGGGGTACGGCCGGTTCTGGCCGCCTGAGTCGCGTGACGGGGCAGCGCTGCTGCCCCATGTGTCGTTAGAAGACTACCGCCTGACCATCCTTTCTGCTTTCTGTTGCCGCGATATAGAACCCCTGCGGGTCGCGAACGATCGCCTGCGCGCCGCCGAAGTTATAACCCTGCAGCGGATCCTCCAGCGTCACCTGATGCCCCAGCCGACGCAGCGCCGCCAGCGTGTTGCGCTCAAGCGAGGATTCAAACACTACCTGACGCCCCTGCTCCACGCGCCAGCGCGGCGCGTCGATTGCCGCCTGCGGATTCTGTTTGTGCAGCATAATGCGCAGCGCCAGCTGCAGGTGGCCCTGCGCCTGCATCGGCCCGCCCATGACGCCAAATGACATCAGCGGCGCGCCCTGCGCGTCGAGCGCGAAAGCGGGGATGATGGTATGGAAAGGGCGCTTGCCGCCCGCCACCACGTTGGGATGGGCGGGATCGAGCGAGAAGCCCGCGCCGCGGTTCTGCAAACTGATGCCGGTCCCAGGCACCACCACGCCGGAGCCAAAGCCCATAAAGTTCGACTGAATAAAAGAGACCATCATGCCGCTGGCATCGGCGGCGCTGAGGTAAACGGTGCCGCTCTGCTGCGGCGCGCCGAAGACGAAGTCGCCCGCGCGTTGAGGATCGATGAGCGCCGCGCGCTGGCGCAGATAGCGCTCGCTCAGCAGCCGCTGCGCCGGAAACTCAAGGTGATCCTCATCGCTGACGTAACGTGCCAGATCCACCAGCGCCAGCTTCATCGCCTCAATTGAGAGGTGCAGCCAGGGAACGGAGTCGGGCGCGTAGCGGCCGATGTCGAGCTGCTCGAGAATGCCCAGCGCAATCAGCGTGGCGATCCCCTGGCCGTTGGGCGGCAACTCCTGTACCGATCCGCCGGCAAACGGCTGCGACAGCACGCTGACCCAGTTGGCGCGATGTCGATCAAGATCCTCCAGGGTCAGCGCGGCATTATGCTGGCGGGCGAAGGCGACCATCTTTTGCGCCAGCTCGCCGCGGTAAAAACTCTCTCCGTTGCTCTCCGCGATCTCTTGCAGCGTGTCGGCCTGTGCCGGATTGCGAAACAGTTCGCCAGCGCGCGGCGGCCTGCCATCGGGCGCAAAGCACGCGCGAAAGCCCGGCTGATGCTGGAGCTTGTCGAAGCCGCGCTGCCAGAGTTCGGCGATCAGCGGCGAGACCGGAAAACCGTTGCGCGCATAGTCGATGGCAGGCTGCGCCAGCGTGGTCAGCGGCAGGGTGCCGAAGCGTTGTGCCAGCGTTACCCAGGCCGATACCGCGCCTGGCACCGTCACCGCTTCCCAGCCAATTTCCGGCATGCGGCTGCGGCCGATGAAGCGTCCCGGATGCCAGGCTGCCGGCGCACGGCCGGATGCGTTCAGCCCATGTAGCTGGCTACCGTCCCACACCATAGCGAAGGCGTCGCTGCCGATGCCGTTGCCGGTCGGCTCAAGCACCGTCAGCGCCATGGCGGTGGCGATGGCCGCATCCACCGCATTGCCGCCCTGCAGCAGCATACGCAGACCCGCCTGTGACGCCAGCGGTTGAGACGTGCCCACCGCGTTGCGGCCCATCACCGGCACGCGATGGGATGCGTAGCTGGCGTGAAAATCGAACTCAGAATGCATTTCCCGTTCCTTAGCAGAGTGCAGCTGCGCCATAACGATGCGCCGAGGTGGTGCAGTGTCTATCCTGTCGCAGGCCAACGAAGAGGTGAAATAAGAAAAAATCACAGGTTTTGCATCCTGGCGCGATTTTTGCCTTATTTTTAAACAGAAAGGTTTACAGTAGCAGTGTAAACGGTGCGCATTTTTTGCAATTTTTGCGCTTTTTTTAAGCGCAGCGCGGCGGGTTAGCCTTTTGTGATCAAGGGCTTATTTTTCTTATAGCAAAAAGAACAGCTTTAGTTAAAAAAATAATCGATATTCACGCAGCAAATCGTCAGGTCTCTATCCATACTTAGAATCCCGGCAAGATGGCACATTGCTCTGACAACCTGTCAGGCAGCGGACATCAGGCTGTGTCCCGTAGGGGTTTCACTAACAAAAATCATAAACCCTTGCGGGATACAGCCTGCAAAGATCGGTGTGTGAACCATTTGGTTTTTACCTCTACTTTCACGTGATTCATAGTGAGTTTTAAGGAGTTCTCTATGGAAGTAAAAGATCCTGTTTTTGAATTGCTCAGCAGCCTTGAGCAGATTGTACTGACACGTGATGCAACACCTGCCACAACTGAAATTCAGCTTCAACCCGCCATGCCAGAGCCGCAGCGCCTGCGTGAGTTAACCGGAATGAAAGTAGATGAATTTGCCAAAGTGATGGGCGTCAGCGTCTCCTCGGTAAAAAGCTGGGAAGCGCGCCGTACACGTCCTTCCGCGACGGCGCAGAAACTGATGAAATTGCTACATGCCAATCCCTATCTTGGACGGCAGTTACTGGACTAAAACAAGAAAAAAGAGAACCCGCCACCGGCGGGTTTTTTTTAGCTCAGCCCGCTATATTTCGCCGCCTGTTTAACGAACCAGCTTTCCGGCACGCTGTAGGGCGGCTGGCCGAGCTGCGCGATCCCCTGTTCGATTATGGCGCTGGCCTGCTGCCATAGCTGGGCGTCGCCCTGCTTCAGCAGCTGGATCTGAACGCGTTTTTCCACCAGATAGATGCGGGCGAAGTGAGGATCAAAACGTACGATGGCGCGCGTGTTATCGATAATATCGGCCAGCTTGACGGTTTGCGCCTCGGGCGACGCCTCGGCGGTATGGCGAAAGTGCGCCAGCTTGCGCGCAGCGCGGTTTTTCGCCTGCGGCTGGGCGCTGTCGGTCAGCATCCCCACCAGCTGAGCGACACGCGCACCGAAATGCGATTCAATGTCGGCCAGCGTCGTGTCGGTATCCTCTACCGTATCGTGCAGCCAGGCGGTCGCCAGCAGGGCGTCATCTGTGCTGACGCTGCGCACCAGCTCTGCCACGGCGGCAGGATGAACGATGTAGGGCTCGTCAGTATATTTGCGTCGTTGACCGGCTTCAGCATGAGCGCGCGTGGCGTAACGTCGCGCCTGCTCTTCCAGCGATTCCAGCATGCAAAAGCCCTCCTGGTTAAAAAGTTGCTTGCAATTGTCTAGCGCACTATTTATATTGGACGCCATGAACAGTAACCAAAATGACAAAAAAGTGAAGGCAGCGCCACTGTTGGTCAATCAACAGCTCTGCTTCGCACTCTATTCCGCCAACCTGGCGATGAATAAAGTCTATCGACAGCTGCTGTCGCAGGTCGACCTCACCTATCCGCAATATCTGGTGATGCTGGTGCTGTGGGCGCAGGACGATCTTACCGTCTCTGAAATCGGCGAGCAGCTGTTTCTTGACTCCGCCACGCTGACACCGCTGCTGAAGCGGCTGGAAAGCGCGGGACTGATTAACCGCCAGCGTTCGCGTCAGGATGAACGTCAGGTGGTGGTCACGCTGACGGAGCAGGGCCGCGAACTGCAAAGCCAGGCGAGCGCCATTCCAGAGGCGATTCAGTGCGCCACGGCCTGCGATGATAAGACGCTGCTGGCGCTGAAGAACGAGCTTGATTTACTGCGCGACAATCTTAACCGGTCTCGCTGAAGATTTAGCGGGCGCTCGCGCCCGTCAAAACACCTGCTACACTTTTATTAATCGCGTACGATTAAATCGTTTATAAAGAGAGGAAGTTATGTCTTTAGAGAAAGTTGTTTATACCGCAAAAGCCAAAGCAACCGGCGGCCGTGATGGTCGTGCAACCTCTTCTGACGGCGTGCTGGATGTGAAGCTGGGCGTGCCGAAAGAGATGGGCGGCGCCGGCGGCGAAGTCACCAACCCAGAGCAGCTGTTCGCTGCCGGCTATTCCGCCTGTTTCCTCGGCGCGATGAAGTTTGTAGCGGGCCGCGACAAAATCGCTATGCCGAAAGACGCATGGATTGAGGGCGAAGTCGGTATCGGTCCGATTCCGAACGGTTTCGGCATTGAGGCTAAACTGAATATTCACCTGCCGGAGATGGACGAAGCGGAAGCGCAGAAGCTGGTTGATGCCGCGCATATCGTTTGTCCGTACTCTAACGCCACGCGCAACAACATCGACGTGACGCTGAATATCATTCGCTAAGTTTTACGGGCCCGGCAGTGGGCCCGTTTTCGTTTTTCCCGCATTTCCCGGTGCCTTTTCGGTGCCGTCTTTTCTGGTCAGCCTGGTTATTTTATGTTCTACTGTGCAGCCTCGTGAAAGAGCCGTCCGATCCCGTTCAGATTCTTCCTGTTCGCCCGCCAATCGTCATGTCTCTGCGCTAATCAAGCGAACTCTTCCGCGTTGCGATAGTCACAATAGCGTTCAACTTCGTGCTTAAGTCCCGGGAAAACCCTTTAAGATGAATTATATTAAGACCATAACGCAGCAAAAGCTGTCGCTGCTGCTGGCGTTATACATCGGCATCCTGCTGAATTTGCCGATTTTTTACCGTCGTTTTGACGGCTTCCTTACCAAATCCACACCCACCAACTGGCTGACCGCTTTCACGGAAGTGATGGCGATCGTCGTGCTGACTTTTTTCCTGATGCGTCTGCTGTCGCTGGGCGGCAAGCGGCTCTATCGCGTTCTCGCGACGCTGCTGGTACTGATTTCCGTCGCCGCAGCCTATTATATGGCCTTTTTTAACGTGGTCATCGGCTATGGCATTGTCGCCTCGGTGATGACCACCGACGTCGACCTGTCGAAAGAGGTGGTCGGCCTGCATTTTGTGCTCTGGATGATCGGCGTCAGCGCGCTGCCGCTGCTGATGATCTGGCGTAATAATCTTAGCCAGACGCTGATGGAGCAGCTGCGCACGCCGGGACAGCGCCTTAAGCCTGCGCTGTTGCTGCTGCTGTGTGTGGCGCTGGTGTGGCTGCCGATCCGCTATTTCGATAAGCTGCAAAAGGCCAATGAAGAGATTACCAATATCGATCTGCCGAGCTACGGCGGCGTGGTGGCGCACTCTTATCTGCCGTCGAACTGGCTGGCAGCGGTAGGGCTGTTTGCCTGGACGCGCATCGATGAGACGCTGGACAGTCAGGAGCTGCTCGACCCGGCGAAGAAGTTTACCTATGTTGCGCCGCCGGGCATCGACGATACCTATGTGGTGTTCGTGATCGGCGAGACCACGCGCTGGGATCATATGGGCATGCTGGGCTACGATCGCGATACCACGCCGAAGCTCTCTAAAGAGAAGAATCTGGTGGCGTTCCGCGGCGAGTCGTGCGATACCGCCACCAAGCTGTCGCTGCGCTGTATGTTTGTGCGCGAAGGCGGCACCGAGGATAGCCCGGGACGCACGCTGAAAGAGAAGAATATTTTTGCCGTGATGAAGGAGCTGGGCTTTTCGTCTGAGCTGTTCGCCATGCAGAGCGAGGTCTGGTTTTACGATAATGCAGAGGTCAATAATTTCGCCTTCCGCGAGCAGATTGGCTCGGAGCCGCGCAACGCAGGCAAGTCGGTGGACGATATGCTGCTGGTGCCGGAGCTGAAGGCGTCGCTGGATCGCTATCCGCACGGCAAGCATCTGGTGGTGCTGCATACCAAAGGTTCGCACTATCTTTATTCGCAACGCTATCCGCGCAGTTTCGCGCGCTATCAGCCGGAGTGTATGGGCGTCGATGAGACCTGCAGCAAGGCGCAGCTGATTAACGCTTACGATAATTCGATTCTCTACGTGGATAGCATGCTCGATAGCGTGCTCGATCAGCTGCGCGATAAGAAGGCGATTGTGTTTTATGCTGCCGACCACGGTGAGTCGATTAGCGAGAATATGCACCTGCACGGTACGCCGCGCGAGCTGGCACCGCCGGAGCAGTTCCGCGTGCCGATGATGGTGTGGGCGTCAGATAAGTATCTGGCCGACGCCAATAACCGCGCTAATTTCGAGCGTTTGCAGGCGCAGCAGCGCGTCGGGAAGACGCATCGCCACGTAGAGCTGTTCGATACGATTCTGGGCTGTCTGGGCTATACGTCGCCGAACGGCGGGATTAAAGCGGCGAATAACTGGTGTCAGGCGCCGGTTTCGTCGCACAGCGAGGCGCGGGATGTGACTGAGAAGCACCAGAATTTTGGCGGGCAGGCTGCTTTCCAGGCGAACGCGGCTAAACCACTAAAAAGCGGTTGACGCTGACAATTGGGCGCAGTAACATGCGCCCCCATCGGTGAGTGGCGCAGCCTGGTAGCGCACTTCGTTCGGGACGAAGGGGTCGGAGGTTCGAATCCTCTCTCACCGACCAGATTTAAGAAACCTGCTTGAAAAAGCAGGTTTTTTTTCGCCTGTAGAAAAACGATGCTGTAAGGCTCGTGCTTACGCGGATAGCATGGACGGATCGCAAAGTCGCTCAAGGCATCCATGCTCGCTCGGCCCGCGACATCCCTGTCGCGGGACGCTTTGCTCCTCCGTCCATGCCATCCGCGTTTTAGCTAATGAACTGGCGGCGCTTCAGGCATATGGCATAAGAAACCTGCTTGAAAAAGCAGGTTTTTTTCGCCTGCAGAAAAACGATGCTGTAAGGCTCGTGCTTACGCGGATAGCATGGACGGATCGCAAAGTCGCTCAAGGCATCCATGCT
>NZ_JBPFDE010000014.1:0-127443 GCF_051025595.1 Pantoea phyllosphaerae | reverse complement strand
GGGACTTGAACCCTCACGTCCGTTAAGACACTAACACCTGAAGCTAGCGCGTCTACCAATTCCGCCACCTTCGCGTACCAGCAATACATGACAGTATTGCAACCACGGAGGCGCATTCTAGAGATTTTACACCCGGCGTCAACAGATATTTCGCGACGGCGAAGCGACTGCTGTAAAAAGCAACGTTTTCACCGTCGCCGCTGCTTAGCGCGCTTTCGCGCCGCGGCCATAAACGGCGCGGTAGACCTTGAAGCGCCCGTTTTGCGCCAGCACTTCATGGCTGCCGAAGGTTTCGTCCAGCACCTGCGGATAGGGCAGGAAGGCGTTGGCCACAATGCGCAGTTCGCCGCCGGTGTTGAGGTGCTTCACCGCGCCGCGGATTAGGGTCTGTGCCGCGTCCAGGCTGGTTTCGCGCCCTTCGTGGAACGGCGGATTCGAGAGGATCAGATCGAAGCGGCCGGTGACGTCGGAGAAGACGTTGCTCGGGAAAACCTCGCCCTCAAAGCCGTTGATCGCCAGCGTCGCCTTGCTCGCCTCAATCGCCGCGGCGTGCACGTCGCACAGGGTCAGACGCACCTTCGGCGAGTGGTTGGCCAGCACCGCCGACAGCACGCCTGTGCCGCAGCCGATATCCAGCACTTTGCCTTTGGTGTGCGGCGCCAGGGTGGTGAGCAGCAGCGCGCTGCCGATATCGAGGTCGTCGCGGCTGAAGACGCCCGGCAGGGTGCAGATGGTCAGCGGATCGAGATCGTAGCTGTCGCGGAAGCTTTCGGCGTCGAACGTCGGCTTGCCTTCCAGGCGGCCGTGATAGAGTCCGCAGCGGCGCGCGCTGTCAATTTTGTCGAGCGTCACCCACTCTTCGACCATGCCTTCGGCGCTGCGCACGCCGCTGCGGTTTTCGCCCACGACGAAAATGTCGCAGCCCAGCGGCAGCAGGGAGAGCAGGTTCATCAGCTGGAACAGGGCTTCCGGCTTGTTTTTCGGCCAGAAGTAGATCAGCGTGTCGCAGCCTTCAACGTCTTCCTGCGTTGCCACCAGGCCGTAACGCGCCCGTTCGCCCAGACGGCGACTCAGGTTTTGCCAGTGATGATACTGCTGGGTATGCGCGCGCGATGAGGCGGTCTCCAGCTGAGCGGGCAGGTCATCCTGCATATCGCCAGCGAATAAGACGTGGCGGGCGGTAAATTCATCACTGTGGCGCAGTATGACTTCGCTGGCCGGGGTAAAAGCAGACATGAAAGGCTCCTGTTAGATCAGAGCGGCGATTATAGTGGTTTGTTGGCGCATGTTCGATGGGTTTGCTAGCATAGCGTCGCATTCCGGCAGCACATCAAGGGTAAATCATGACGTCCAGGCGCGACTGGCTGTTACAGCAAATGGGAATAACGCAGTATCAACTGCGACGCCCGCGCGTGCTTCAGGGCGAAATCGCGGTACGGCTGACGCCAGGCACAAAGCTGATTATCGTCGCCGAGGTCGCGCCCGGCCTGCACGAGCCGCTGGTGCGCGATGTGCTGCACGTGCTTGGCCTGCAGCCCGCCCAGGTGATGGCGCTGACGCCCGATCAGCTGCAGATGCTGCCCGAATCGCTCGACTGCGCGGGCTGGCTGATCGGCCTCGACGGGCCGCACCCCTTTAGCGGCGTCGCGCTTCACTCAGCCTCTTTAAATGAACTCTCCAGCAGCGGCGCGGCGAAGCGCGCGCTCTGGCAACAGATGTGTAACCATGACAGCGATCTCTTTCCTCACCCCTGAGGACACCGCCCAGGCTTTCGCCATCGAGTGCCGCAGCCACGCTTTTCCGTGGCGCGAACAGACCTTTGCCAGCAACCAGGGCGAGCGTTTTCTTAACTATCGCCTCGACGTCGATGGCGTGATGGCCGCCTTCGCCATTACGCAGGTGGTGCTGGACGAAGCGTCGCTGTTTAATATCGCCGTCGATCCCGCTTTCCAGCGGCGCGGCTACGGGCGTCAGCTGCTGCAGCATCTTATCGCCGAGCTGGAGAAGCGCGACGTGATAACGCTGTGGCTGGAGGTGCGCGCCTCTAATCATCCCGCAATCGCCCTGTACGAGCAGCTCGACTTCCACCAGGTGAGCCGCCGCCCCAACTACTATCCCACCGCCAGCGGCCGTGAAGACGCCATCATCATGGCGCTGACGCTGTAGGCTTTTAAGGAGCTGTAATGTTAAAAGACTGGGATTGCATCCTGTTCGATGCCGATGACACCCTGTTCCACTTTGACGCGTTTGCCGGGTTGCAGCGTCTTTTCGCCAGTTACGACGTTCAGTTCACCGCGCAGGACTACGCCGACTATCAGGCGATCAACAAGCCGCTGTGGGTCGATTACCAGAACGGCGCCATCTCTGCACTGCAGCTGCAGACGCGGCGTTTTACCGGCTGGGCGGAGAAGCTGAGCGTAGCGCCGGACGTGCTTAACAGCGGCTTTCTCAGCGCCATGTCGGAGATCTGCATGCCGCTGGAGGGCGCGGTCAGCCTGATGCACGCGCTGCACAACAAGGTGCCGATGGGCATCATCACCAACGGCTTTACCGCGCTGCAGCAGGCGCGTCTGGAGCGCACCGGCTTCCGCGACTATTTCTCAGCGCTGGTGATCTCCGAGCAGGTCGGCGTGCCGAAGCCGGACGCGGCGATTTTCGACTATGCGCTGGAGAAGATGGGCAACCCGGATCGCAGCCGCGTGCTGATGGTGGGCGATACGCCGGAGTCCGATATTCTCGGCGGCATGAACGCCGGTTTAAAAACCTGCTGGATCGACCACGGCACGCGACCGCTGCCAGAGGCGATTCGCCCGACCTGGACGGTGACCTCGCTGGGCGAGCTAAAAGCGCTGCTGATCGCCTGAGTATCTATTCACCGTAGCCACTGATTCAAAGCTAAGAAGCCCGCAAAGCGGGCTTCTTTTCATTTAAAATCTATTCACGAAGCTATTCATTCGACGTGAATGGAGTTGCACTTTTGCTTGAGTACGCTCTGGTTGGCCCCATATGAAATGGCGAAAACCGATAAAGAGGGCGTGCCTGTGGCTTAAGGCGTCTGCTCTTTCTTCTCGCCGTCGTCGTCGCCATCCTCTTTCACCGGCGTGCTGGCGGTCAACAGAAACGGCGACTGCTGCCAGCGGGTGCGGCGATCGCGCAGCAGCGTGCGCGACAGAATAATGCCGATGGCCAGCGCCAGCAGCATCATCAGGCGCAGAATATTGGTGGTGTTGTCGACCTGACGCGACTCGGTGACCAGCACATGAGTATCCAGCGTCACGCGCAGGAAGCCGAGCGGGCCGTCGCTATTGCCGAGCGGCTCTACCAGCTGATGGTTGAAGTAGCTGCCGGCGCGCTTGCCGTCGAGCGCCAGGCGATCGCGCACGTTAATGTTTTCGCCGCTGTGCGCCACCAGGCTGCCGTCGTCGGCGTAAACCGAGGCGTCGAGAATGCGGCTGTTGGTGGTCATCTGATTGAGGATGGCTTCGATCTGGCTGCGGTTATCGTCGCTGTTGTCCATCAGCGGCGACAGGCTAAAGGCGACCTGCTTCGTCAGGGTCTGCGCCAGCTCCTCGACCTGCTCGGATCGCGCCATCTGATGGCCGAGGCTAAACCAGGAGGCGCCCTGCATCAGCACGACCAACAGCGCCAGCGAGATCAGCACAATCACCGTGCGGTGTAAGCGAAATTTCAGTGCCCTTTTAGCCATCGATAACCTGTGTCACGTCACAACAGAAACCAGGAGATTATGTTGCCAGAAGCGGCGCAGACAAGGTAGCCTCTTGCGTGGTTTTGTTGTCCCCCTACAGGAGCTCTGATGCCGAACCGTCTTACCTGGTGCGATCTGCCCGCCGAACTCTCCGAATGGCCGGGTTTACCCCTTTCCCTGAGCGGCGACGAAGTGATGCCGCTGGACTACCGTGCCGGTCGGACCGGCTGGCTGCTGTATGGCCGTGACCTGACTAAACAACAGCTTACCCATTATCAACATCAGTTGGGTGCGGCGATGGTGATCGTCAGCGCCTGGCGTGTTGACGATTATCAGGTGGTGCGTCTGGCCGGTTCGCTGACGCCGCGCGCCACGAAGCTGGCCCACGAGAACGGCCTCGACGTCGCGCCGCTCGGCAAGATCCCGCATCTGAAAACGCCGGGCCTGCTGGTAATGGACATGGACTCCACCGCGATTCAGATTGAGTGCATCGACGAGATCGCCAAACTGGCGGGCAGCGGCGAGCTGGTCGCAGAAGTGACCGAGCGCGCGATGCGCGGCGAGCTGGACTTCGCCGCCAGCCTGCGCCAGCGCGTGGCGACGCTGAAAGGCGCCGACGCCACTATTCTGAAGCAGGTGCGCGACGCGCTGCCGCTGATGCCGGGGCTGACCGAGCTGGTGCAGAAGCTGCAGGCGCTGGGCTGGCAGGTGGCGATCGCCTCCGGCGGCTTTACTTATTTCGCCGAATACCTGCGCGATACCCTGCACCTGGCGCACATCGCCGCCAACGAACTGGAGATACGCGACGGCAGGCTGACCGGCGAAGTGCTGGGACAGATTGTCGACGCGCAATACAAAGCGGATACCCTGAAGAAGCTGGCGCAGCGTTTCGACATCGCGCCGGAGCAAACCGTCGCCATCGGCGACGGCGCCAACGACCTGCCGATGATAAAGGCCGCGGCGCTGGGTATCGCTTATCATGCTAAACCCAAAGTGAATGAGCAGACGCAGGTGACTATCCGTCACGCCGATCTGATGGGCGTATTTTGCATCCTCAGCGGCAGTTTGATTCACGAAGAGCGTTAGAGGTACTGATTTGGCCAAAGCGGCAAAACGCGCCTTTGTTTGTAACGAATGCGGCGCAGACTATCCGCGCTGGCAGGGGCAATGCAGCGCCTGCCACGCCTGGAACACCATCACCGAAGTGCGTATTGCGGCATCGCCGGCGGCGGCGCGCAATGAGCGCCTGAGCGGCTACGCCGGCAGCGCGGGCGTCAGCCGGGTGCAGAAGCTGTCGGAAATCAGCCTGGAGGCGCTGCCGCGCTTCTCGACCGGCTTCAAAGAGTTTGACCGCGTGCTGGGCGGCGGCGTGGTGCCGGGCAGCGCCATCCTGATCGGCGGTAATCCCGGCGCGGGGAAATCGACGCTGCTGCTGCAGGTGATGTGCCGCCTGGCGCAGGAGATGAAAACCCTCTACGTCACCGGCGAAGAGTCGCTGCAGCAGGTGGCGATGCGCGCGCACCGTCTCGGCCTGCCGAGCGAAAACCTCAACATGCTGTCGGAAACCAGCATCGAGCAGATCTGCCAGATCGCCGAGCAGGAAGAGCCGAAGCTGATGGTGATCGACTCCATCCAGGTGATGCACATGGCGGATATCCAGTCGTCGCCGGGCAGCGTGGCGCAGGTGCGCGAAACCGCCGCCTATCTGACGCGCTTCGCCAAAACGCGCGGCGTGGCGATCGTGATGGTCGGTCACGTCACCAAAGATGGCTCGCTGGCGGGGCCGAAAGTGCTGGAGCACTGCATTGACTGTTCGGTGCTGCTGGACGGCGACGCCGACTCGCGCTTCCGCACGCTGCGCAGCCATAAAAACCGCTTCGGCGCGGTGAACGAGCTGGGCGTGTTCGCCATGACTGAGCAGGGGATGCGCGAAGTCAGCAATCCCTCAGCGATCTTCCTGTCGCGCGGCGACGAGATCACCTCCGGCAGCTCCGTGATGGTGGTCTGGGAAGGCACCCGTCCGCTGCTGGTGGAGATCCAGGCGCTGGTGGATCACTCGATGATGGGCAATCCGCGCCGCGTCGCGGTGGGGCTGGAGCAGAACCGTCTGGCGATTCTGCTGGCGGTGCTGCATCGCCACGGTGGCCTGCAGATGGCCGATCAGGATGTTTTTGTCAACGTGGTCGGCGGCGTGAAGGTCACCGAGACCAGCGCCGATCTGGCGCTGCTGCTGGCGATGGTGTCGAGCCTGCGCGACCGCCCGCTGCCGCAGGACCTGGTGATCTTCGGCGAAGTCGGGCTGGCGGGCGAGATCCGTCCGGTGCCGAGCGGCCAGGAGCGTATCTCTGAAGCGGCCAAGCACGGCTTTAAGCGCGCCATCGTGCCGGCCGGCAACGCGCCGAAGAAAGCGATCGACGGCATGAAGGTTTACAGCGCGAAAAAACTGGCGGACGCGCTGGCGATACTGGATGAGCTTTAAAGGCTGAGCGGGTACACTCGCAGGCAACTTCAATCCATGCAGGAGGCAGCATGACGTCGTTCGACTATCTGAAAACCGCCATTCGCCAGCAGGGGCATACCCTGCAGCAGGTGGCCGACGCCAGCGGGATGACCAAGGGCTATCTGAGCCAGCTGCTCAACGCCAAAATCAAAAGCCCGAGCGCGCAAAAGCTGGAAGCGCTGCATCGCTTTTTGGGTCTGGAGTTTCCGCGCCGCGATAAAACCGTCGGCGTGGTGTTCGGCAAGTTCTATCCGCTGCACACCGGCCATATTTACCTTATCCAGCGCGCCTGCAGCCAGGTCGACGAGCTGCATATTATTATGGGGCACGACGATCCGCGCGATCGCGAACTGTTCGAGAACAGCGCCATGTCGCAGCAGCCGACCGTCAGCGATCGGCTGCGCTGGCTGCTGCAAACCTTCAAGTATCAAAAAAACATCCGCATTCACTCGTTCAACGAAGAGGGCATTGAGCCCTATCCGCACGGCTGGGACATCTGGAGCGAAGGGGTAAAAACCTTTCTCAGCGATCAGGGCATCGCCCCCGACTGCATCTACACCAGCGAAACTGCGGATGCAGAGATGTATCAGCAGCATCTGGGCGTGCGCACCGTGCTGGTCGATCCGGCGCGATCCTTTATGAATATCAGCGGCGCGCAGATCCGTCAGGATCCCTTTCGCTACTGGGAATATATTCCTACCGAGGTGAAGCCCTTTTTTGTGCGTACCGTCGCCGTGCTCGGCGGGGAATCCAGCGGCAAATCGACGCTGGTCAACAAGCTGGCCAACATTTTCAACACTACCAGCGCCTGGGAGTACGGCCGCGACTATGTCTTCTCGCATCTCGGCGGCGACGAGATGGCGCTGCAATATTCCGACTACGACAAGATCGCCCTTGGCCAGGCGCAGTACATCGACTTTGCGGTGAAGTACGCCAATAAAGTCGCCTTTATCGATACCGATTTCATCACCACCCAGGCGTTCTGCCTGAAGTATGAAGGGCGGGAGCATCCCTTCGTGCAGGCGCTGATCGACGAGTATCGCTTCGACCTGGTGATCCTGCTGGAGAATAACGTGCCCTGGGTGGCGGACGGCCTGCGCAGCCTGGGCAGCTCGGTGGACCGCCGCGAGTTCCAGTCAATGCTGGTGACCATGCTGCGGGAGAACAACGTCGATTTTGTGCACGTGCGCGAAGACGATTACGATACGCGTTTCCTGCGCTGTATTGAGCTGGTGAAAGGGATGATGGACGGCAAAAGCCCAAAACCTGCCTGAAAGCGGGGGCCTCGCCCCCGCACGCTTCAGTTCGCTGCCAGCGCACGCAGCGTATTAACCCCTTTTTGCCGCACCAGCAGCGCCAGCAGCAGCATGCCCGCCACCGCCAGCGCGCTCGCCAGCAGAAACGCCGTATGGTATCCGCCGCCATACTGGATCAGAAAGCCGGTAATGCCCGGCGACAGAATCCCCGCCAGGTTCGCCAGCAGATGGACAAAGCCGCCCGCGGTGCCGATGCGGCCCGCTGGCACGATATCCTGCAGCAGCGACCAGCACGCCTGCGGCGTCATATAGGCGAACACGCTGGCCAGGGTGATCAGCGTTACCGCGCTCACCACATCCCGGCTCCACGCGGTTAACAGCACACACAGCGCCGCCACCGCCAGCCCGACAAAGATCACCAGCTTGCGCGACAGCAAAAAGTTCTGCGTGCGGCGGAACAGCATATCGGAGACGATGCCGCCGCCGAGGAAGCCCACCGTCGCGCCCAGCCAGGGCAAGATTCCGATAATGCTCATGCTTTTGATATCCAGATGCTGGAAATCGGTGAGATAGCTCGGCAGCCAGGAGAGAAAGAAATACTGGATATAGTTAAAGCAGAAAAAGGCGCTCGCCACGCCCAGCACCGGCAGCGAAAAGACGTAGCGCCACAGGGAGTGGCGGTCCTGCTGCGGCGCGGTCGCCGCCTGGGTTGCCGGGCGCTGGCGGCTGATAAGCTCACGTTCGGCCGGGCCGACGCGCGGGTGATCTTCCGGCTTGTCGCGGAACAGCCATAGCCAGCAGGCGACCCAGACAAAGCCAAGCAGGGCGATCACGACAAAGGCGATGCGCCAGCCGTAGTGCAGACCCACCAGCCCGACCACCGGCGCCGCGATTGCCGCCCCGAGCGGCTGACCGGCATTAGTAAAGCCGACAGCGCGTCCCGTCTCTTTTTTTGGAAACCAGTTGGCGATCGATTTATTGGTGGTGGTGCCCATCGGTCCTTCGCCGATGCCGAACAGCATGCGCACAATCAGCAGATGGGCGAAGCCCGTGACCAGCGCGGTGGCGCCGCAAAACAGCGACCAGACGCCCGCCGCCCAGGCGTAGACGCGGCGCGGGCCGAAGCGGTCCGCCGCCCAGCCGCCGAGAAAGCAGAAGGCGCAGTAGCCGATAAAAAAGCAGCTAAACAGGATGCCCATCTCCGCGTCGTTGATATGGAGATCGCTTTTAATCAGCGGCGCCATCACCGAGAGCGCAGCGCGGTCGAGATAGTTCAGCATGCCAGCGAAGAAGAGCAGCAGCGCGATCACCACGCGATAGTTTTTACGCATAGCGGCGAACTCCTTTATCGGTAATCTGGCTCAGCGAGAGGCGGTAGTGGCGCAGCACCTCTTCATCCGGCACGTAGCCCAGGCCGGGACGCGAGGAGAGGGTAAAGGTGACATCGCGCGGCAGATCGGGGTAGAGGCGCGCTTCGAAATCGATCCAGGGCGTCTCCAGCTTGATATCATCGGGCAGCAGCGCGACCAGATGCGCGGTCGCCAGCAGGCCAGCGCCGTAATAGAAACAGTGGGGCACCACGCGCACGCGATACTGCTGCGCGGCGGAGAAGACGCGCAGCGCCGCGCTGATACCGCCCACTTTCGCCACGCTGGGCTGCGCCACATCCACCGCGCCGTTTTCCAGCAGGTGCATAAAGCCCCAGTCGCCGTCGACGTTTTCACCCGCCGCCAGCGGCACGCCGACGCGCTTGAGCCGCGCCAGCCCCTGATAGTCGTCGGGCGGCCAGATCGGCTCTTCCAGCCAGCCGAGCTGGAGCGAACGCAGCTCGTGCGCCTGCCGGGCGGCCTCTTCCCGCGTCCAGGGGCAGTTGACGTCGACCAGCAGTTCCGCCTGCGCTGGCAGCGCGGCGCGCGCGGCCTGGATGGCCTCGAAGGTGGTTTCGTGCAGTTTGAGGGTGGTAAAGCCCTCATCCCAGGCGCGTCTGACCTGCGCGGCGACGGCGTCGGGCTGGTTATCGTAGCTCACCAGGCTGGCGTAGCGCGCAATGCGCTGCCGTGTGGCGCCAAGCAGTTGCCAGAGCGGCTGATGCAGCCGCTGCCCGAGCGCGTCCCAGAGCGCGATATCCACGGCGGAGAGCGCGTAGCGCACCGGGCCGCTGCGGCCAAAGGCGTGCAGCGCTTTTTCCGCCTGCTGCATCAGGGCGGCGATGGCGTCTGGTGAATCCGGCAGCGGTTTGCCGATAAAGGCAGGCGCCACCAGCGTGCAAATCGCCTGTTCTGTGACGGGATTGGCCAGGTGGCCGAAGGCTTCACCCCAGCCGCACAGGCCGTTGTCGCAGGTGACTTTAACCAGTAGCGTTTCCATGCGGCGCAGCGACGAGGAGGCGGCATTAAAGGTGGTTTCCTGGTGTGCGGGCGCGCGCCGCTGCGCGTCGAACGGAATGGCGATACGCGTGACGTCGATTGAAACTATTTTCATGCCATAGACCTCGTAAGATGACCTCCGGCGCGAATTATTATCAGAGCCTGCCGGAACGGTAAGGTGGATCGGGTCAGATCATCAGCGAGTATAAAAAGGGGGCGTTAACGCAGCATCGGGCAGCAGCCCAGGGTTAAAGGTGCAATGGCGGGAAGAATTGGGCGAAGCCACAGGAAAAGGCGCAGGCAGTCACAAAAAGAGAAAAGGCGGCATCGCTGCCGCCTTTTGCATTACTTGCTGATACGCTTGTACTTAATACGCTTCGGCTCCAGCGCGTCCGCGCCGAGGGTGCGTTTCTTGTACTCTTCGTACTCGCTGAAGTTACCTTCGAAGAACTCCACCTTGCCCTCATCCTGATAGTCGAGGATATGGGTCGCGATGCGGTCGAGGAACCAGCGGTCGTGCGAGATCACCATGGCGCAGCCCGGGAACTCCAGCAGGGCGTTTTCCAGCGCGCGCAGGGTTTCGATGTCCAGGTCGTTGGTCGGTTCGTCAAGCAGCAGCAGGTTGCCGCCAACCTGCAGCAGCTTCGCCAGATGCAGACGGCCGCGCTCACCACCCGACAGCTCACCAACGCGTTTACCCTGGTCGGTGCCTTTGAAGTTGAAGCGGCCGACGTAGGCGCGGCTCGGCATCTCGAAGGTGCCGATACGCATGGTGTCCAGTCCGCCCGAAACCTCTTCCCATACGGTTTTTGAGTTATCCATCGCGTCACGGAACTGATCGACCGACGCCAGCTTGACGGTTTCGCCCAGCTCGATGCTGCCGGAATCGGGCTGCTCCTGACCGGTCATCATGCGGAACAGGGTCGATTTACCCGCGCCGTTCGGGCCGATAATGCCGACGATAGCGCCTTTCGGCACCGAGAAAGAGAGATCGTCGATCAGCACGCGGTCGCCGTAGGATTTGGTCAGGTTTTTCACCTCGACCACTTTGTCGCCCAGGCGCGGACCCGGCGGAATAAAGAGTTCGCTGGTCTCGTTACGCTTCTGGTATTCGGTGCTGTTCAGCTCTTCAAAGCGGGCCAGACGCGCCTTGCCTTTCGACTGGCGGCCCTTCGTGCCCTGACGCACCCACTCCAGCTCTTTCTCAATCGATTTGCGGCGGGCGGCTTCAGCTGACGCTTCCTGCGCCAGACGCTGATCTTTCTGCTCCAGCCAGGAGGAGTAGTTGCCTTCCCACGGAATGCCTTCGCCGCGGTCCAGCTCAAGGATCCAGCCTGCAACGTTGTCGAGGAAGTAACGGTCGTGGGTAATCGCCACGACGGTGCCTTCGAACTCGTGCAGGAAGCGCTCCAGCCAGGCCACGGACTCGGCGTCCAGGTGGTTGGTCGGTTCGTCCAGCAGCAGCATGTCTGGTTTTTCCAGCAGCAGGCGGCACATCGCCACGCGGCGACGCTCACCGCCGGAGAGGTTGCCGATTTTGGCGTCCCAGTCCGGCAGGCGCATCGCATCGGCGGCGCGCTCCAGCTGCGTTTCCAGGTTATGGCCGTCGTGCGCCTGAATAACCTCTTCCAGACGACCCTGTTCGGCCGCCAGCTTGTCGAAGTCGGCGTCCGGCTCGGCGTAGAGCGCGTAAACCTCATCCAGACGCTTCAGCGCGCCGACCACTTCGGAGACCGCTTCTTCGATAGATTCGCGCACCGTCTGTTCCGGGTTAAGCTGCGGCTCCTGCGGCAGATAACCCACTTTGATGCCCGGCTGCGGACGCGCTTCCCCTTCGATATCTTTATCAATGCCCGCCATGATGCGCAGCAGCGTGGATTTACCCGCGCCGTTCAGGCCGAGCACGCCGATTTTCGCGCCCGGGAAAAAGCTGAGGGAGATGTTCTTTAGAATATGACGCTTCGGCGGAACCACTTTGCCGACGCGATGCATGCTATAGACGAATTGAGCCACGTTGTAATGAGCCTCTGATTCTGGTGGGTGAATTAGTGACGAAGTTTAGCCTTTTTGCCTGGCTAATCCCAGCCGCGCGCCGGGATAATTCCGGGCGTGCGGCGTTGTTACGCGTAAAGAGAAAAGGCGGGGTCAGACCGGCTCGGGCAGACGCAGCGGCAGCGGCTGCTGCGCCAGCCACTCCGCCAGCGCGCTGTCCGGCGCGCTGTCGCTGACCAGCAGGTCAAAGCGGTGCAGCTCGCCGATGCGTGCGGGCAGCACCTTGCCAAATTTGCTGCTGTCCGCCACCAGGATACGCTGGCGCGCACGCAGCATGGCGTGATGTTTCATCGCCAGCTCGTTGAGGTTGTAGCAGGTCGCGCCCTGCGCTATATCGATGCCGGCCGCCGAGATAAACGCCAGCGTCGGGCAGAGGTCGTCAAGCACCGAGTGCGCGCCGATCGGCGTGAACAGGGCGTTGTCGGCGTGAAACTCGCCGCCGCTCAGGATCACGTTGCAGGCCGGTTTCTCTTTGAGCGCCAGGAAGGTGTTCATGGCGCAGCAGACAGCGGTAAAGGGCAGATCCTCGGGCAGGGCGTCGACGATATAGGGAATAGTGGTGCCGCAGTCGAAAAACACCGTGTCGTTCTCGCCGATCAGGCTGGCGGCAGCCTGCGCCAGGCGCTGCTTTTTCGCCGCGTTCTGACCGTGCTGATCCGAAACAAAATAGTGGCCGCCATGGCTTTTCGGATCGCTGACGATATAGCCGCCCAGCAGCACCACGGTCGAGGCCGGTTCGCTCAGATCGCGTCGAATGGTCATCTCCGAGACGCCTAAAAGCTGCGCGGCATCTTTCAGATGCAGCTTGTCGGTGCGTTTTAGCGCCAGGGTCAGTTTCTGAATGCGTTCGTCGCGCCGGGTTTCCATAGAGGTCTCTGTTGGGATTGATAGCCGAAAGTGATGCGCCGTGGAAGAGAGGGCGTATCCGGTTAACCGCGATAATTGCCGCCATTTTAATGTGTTGCGCGCCCAGGCCGGCAGGGGATCAATCTTACCTGTAATCAGATCGCCCCGCAAACGCCGCCATGCGCGCCTTCTACACGGATTTTTAACAGAATCACATTGCCGCGCGCCAGCCAGCAACTCGCTTTTAGCCGACCTGTGCGTCGCCTTGCGTAAATTTTGTGAAGAACATGGCAAGAGCCGGCTCCCCTGGTTAGCATGAAGAATGCCTGGCACGCAGCCGGAGAGCAGCAACAGAGGAGATTTTCGTGGAGAAGTGGCGTAACTGGATGACAGGGATCTGTCTGGCCGCAGTGGCCAGCAGCGCATGGGCAGACTCGCTGGATCAGCAGCGAGAACGTTATCAACAGATTAAACAGGCGTGGGACAGCAACCAGATGGCGACGGTGGAGCAGCTGCTGCCGACGCTACAGGATTATCCGTTATACCCTTACCTGCAGTACCGCCTGCTGGCGCAGGATCTCGATCAGGAAACGCCGCTCGCCGTTAACAACTTTATCCAGCAATATCCGACGCTGCCGCCGGCGCGCTCGCTGAAAACCCGCTTCGTCAACGTGCTGGCGCACCGCCAGGACTGGCAGGGCATTCTGAGCTTTAGCCCGGAAGCGCCCACGCCGGTACAGGCGCGCTGCAACTGGCTCTATGCCAAATGGGCGACGGGCGCGCAGCAGCAGGCGTTTGAGGGGGCGAAGGCGATCTGGCTGCGCGGCACCGCGCTGCCCAACGACTGCGACCGCCTCTTCTCCGTCTGGCAATCTTCCGGCCAGATGTCGCCGATTACCGTGCTGGAACGCATTCGCCTCGCGATGAAGGCGGGCAACGACAGCCTGGTGAGTTACCTGGCGAAAAGCCTGCCGGAAGATTACCAGACCATCGCCACGGGCGTGCTCGCCTTGCAGAACGATCCGCAGACGGTGGTGAACTTCGCGCAGACGGTCGGGCCGACCGATTTTACCCGTCAGGCGACGATTTACGCCTTTACCCGCGTCGCGCGCGCCGATATGGAGAATGCGCGCAGCATGATTCCGCTGCTGGTACGCGGCCAGAAGATGGAAGCGGACGACGAGCAGGCGCTGAAGGAGATCGTGGTCTGGCGCATGATGGGCAGCGATCTAACCTCAGAGCAGGCGCGCTGGCGCGATGCCGTGGTGATGAACAGCCAGTCTACGGCGCTGATTGAACGCCGGGTGCGTCTGGCGCTGTCGCAGAACGATCGCCGGGGTCTGAATACCTGGATCGCGCGGCTGCCGCTCGAGGCGAAAGAGAAAGATGAATGGCAGTACTGGCAGGCCGATCTGCTCTATTCCCAGGGGCGCAAAGAGGAGGCGGACGAAATCCTGCATAAGCTGATGCAGGCGCGCGGCTTCTACCCGATGGTGGCGGCGCAGCGGCTGGGCGTGAAATATCCGCTTCAGATTGATGAAGCGCCGAAGCCCGACAGCGCGACGGTGCAGGGGCCGGAGCTGGCGCGCGTGCGCGAGCTGATGTACTGGGGGCTGGACAATCTGGCGCGCAGCGAGTGGGCCAACCTTATCGCCAGCAAAAACCACACGCAGCAGCAGATGCTGGCGCGCTACGCCAACGAACAGGACTGGTGGGATCTCAGCGTGCAGGCGACCATCACGGCGAAGATGTGGGACAGCCTGAAAGAGCGCTTCCCGCTGGCGTGGGAGAGCTTCTATACAAGCAATACCCGCGACAAAGGCATCGCGCCGAGCTACGCCATGGCGATCTCACGCCAGGAGAGCGCCTGGAACCCGAAAGCGCGCTCGCCGGTCGGCGCCAGCGGCCTGATGCAGGTGATGCCAGCGACGGCGGCGCACACCGTGAAGATGTATAACATTCCCGGCTATATGAACAGCAACCAGCTGCTCGATCCGCAGACCAATATTCAGATCGGCACCCAGTATCTGGAGTATGTCTATCAGCAGTTCGGGCAGAACCGCATTTTCGCCTCCGCGGCCTACAATGCGGGACCGGGGCGCGTGCGTAGCTGGCAAAACGTCAGCGCGGGCAATCTCGATGCGGTCGCCTTTATCGAGACCATTCCTTTCTCTGAAACGCGCGGCTACGTGAAAAACGTGCTGGCCTACGACGCCTACTATCGCCACTTTATGGGCGAACCGGATAAGGTGCTGTCGGACAGCGAGTGGAACCGCCGCTACTAGCGTGCTATGCTTCCGTACTCGTTAGTGAGTACGGAAGCCTGTTTGATGACGCAATCTCCCGCCCGGTCGGCGCAACATTCCCTTTCTGAAGATAACTGGCGGCGCTTTACCGCGCTGATGCAGCAGGCTTACGCCGATGATGTGGCGCTGCCTTTGCTGCAGCTGATGCTGACGCCGGACGAGCGCGAAGCGCTCGGCACGCGCCTGCGCATCGTCGAGGAGCTAATGAACGGCGCGATGAGCCAGCGCGAGCTGAAAAACGAGCTGGGCGTCGGCATCGCCACCATTACGCGCGGCTCGAACAGCCTGAAAGAGGCGCCGCCTGAACTGCGGCGCTGGCTGGAGGCGCAGCTGGGACGCGGCGACCTCAGCGCTGATAAAGCGGATGAGTAAACGGGCAGAGCGCCAGAATAAGCGCCTGATGATAAACGCTGGAGCGGGTCAGCAGACCCTGCGTAAAGGCGCCGATAGCGCCGCCTTTATGTTTGATATTCTCCACGCCGGTCAGCCGCGCCATCTCGTCGCCCAGCTCGCGCCCGGCGCTCAGGCCCGCCATCACCACCGGCGGCAGCGTAAAGCTGGCGGAGCGCGACTCGCCGCGCTGGTCGGCGTTTTCAATGACCATCCAGGCAAAGGCGCAATCCGCCTCTATACCGGCCTCAATCGCTACCCAAAAATCCGCCTGCGGCGCAACCTGGCGCGCATTGGCGACGCGCTGGCGTGCGCCGGTTCGCGTTTCCGCATCGCTCAGGGGCTGCGCCGCGACGCCGCTATCGACCTCGACCCCGCGAATATGGCAGGATCCTTCGCCGAAAACGTCGTTGAACGCCTGAGAGATGGCGCGAATTTTTGCCGGATTGATGGTGGCTGCGATAACCTGGTACATAATCTATTGAACCCTTTAGGCAAATTTGTCGCAGTATAACGGAAACTCAGCATGCTACAGGTCTATCTTGTTCGTCACGGTGAAACGGTATGGAATGCGCAACGCCGCATTCAGGGACAATCCGACAGTCCGCTGACGGAGAAAGGAGAGCAACAGGCCCACCAGGTGGGTGAGCGCGTAAAACAGCTTGGCATTACGCATGTTATCGCCAGCGATCTGGGCCGCACGCAGCGCACCGCGGAGATCATCGCTGACGCCTGCGGCTGTACGGTGACGCTGGAGCCGCGCCTGCGCGAGCTGAATATGGGCGTGCTGGAGAAGCGTCCGCTGGACGGGCTAACCGAAGAGGAAGAGCGCTGGCGCAGCGCGCTGGTGGATGGCACCGTAGACGGCCGCATTCCGCAGGGCGAATCGATGGCGGAGATGGCGGCGCGCATGCATGAGGCGCTGAACGCCTGTCTGGCGCTGCCCGCTGGCAGCCGACCGCTGCTGGTGAGTCACGGGATGGCGCTCGGCGTGCTGATTAGCACCATTCTTGGCCTGCCGGCCCATGCGGAGCGCCGTCTGCGCCTGCGTAACTGCTCTATCTCGCGCGTCGATCACCAGCAGAGCGCCTGGCTGGCGGAAGGCTGGGTGGTAGAAACGGCGGGTGATATTTCGCATCTTGACGCGCCCGCGCTGGATGAGCTGCAGCGCTAAAAAAATGCCGTCGTAATGACGGCATCTTAACGATCAGCCCGCCTGCTGGCGGCGAATCGGGATGAGATATTCGCAGCGGATCTCTTGCGGCGGCTCGGGACGCTTCTTGCCGCCATGGGTGTAGAAGCGTTCGATATCCTGGCCCTGGCGGCGCGTCAGGCCGAGCGTCGGCATGCAGGTGCCGTAGAGCAGCAGAATAAATTCCTGCAGCTCGTCGCGCGGGCCGTTATAGGTGAACTGCACGTAGTCGCCCGCCTCCAGCAGTACGCTCTGGCCGGAGTGCAGATTCACCGCCTGATCGGACGGCACGGCGGTGGTGTAAAGAATCTCCTGCTCGTCATCCTTCTCCTGGCTGGCGCGCACCTGATGCAGGCCGTAAAGCACCGGCGGAACGGTGTCGGTTTCCAGCAGGAACTGCTTCCAGAAGTGAATGCGCATCTCGTCGCGGTAGCTGGAGATCTGCTCCAGGGTGCAGCTGTAGGTTTGCGTTTGCCCGACCAGCACGGTTTCTGGCAGGGTGACGAAGGTCGACTCCGGCATGCTGTTGTCGTCAAGGCGAATCGGCGGACGAATGCCGAATGAGTTCCATTCCGATGAGCGGCGATACCATGCGGGCGTCTGGTTAAACTGTTTTTTAAAGGCGCGGGTAAAGGTCTGCTGGGAATCGAAACGGTACTGCAGAGCGATGTCCAGAATCGGGCGACTGGTCAGGCGCAGCGCTACGGCCGCTTTAGACAGGCGGCGAGCGCGGATATAGGCGCCGATGGCATGACCCGTGACGTCTTTGAACATCCGTTGTAAATGCCATTTAGAATAACCCGCTTTCAGGGCAACATTGTCCAGTGAAAGGGGCTGATCCAGATGGCTCTCCAGCCAGACAAGCAAATCTCGAATGATACCGGCTTGGTCCATAAAACATCCTCATTCTCTCTGGGTGCGACTAACGCAGTCGCCGAATAATAGCACTAATTGCACATCAGGCGTGGGCAGTTTTGTTGGGAGATTGTGCCATGTCAATGTGGGATAAAACCGGTTCTGGTTTGGTCAACGCGGCCAATTGCCAGTACATTACATGCTCGTCTATTAGGTTTGCAATGGTAACGCTATGACAATATCCCGCTTTTTCGCTGCTTCATTCGCCACGCTGCTGCTGGCATCGCCGGTTATGGCCGAAGAGATCGGCTCGGTTGATACGGTATTCAAGATGTTTGGGCCCGATCATAAGATCGTGGTTGAGGCATTCGACGATCCGGATGTAAAAAATGTAACCTGTTATATCAGCCGGGCGAAAACCGGCGGCATTAAGGGCGGCCTGGGTCTGGCCGAAGATACCGCCGACGCGGCGATCTCCTGCCAGCAGGTCGGGCCGGTTGAGCTGAGCGACGCCATCGCTAATGGCAAGGCGCAGGGCGAAGTCGTCTTCAAGAAGCGGACCTCGCTGGTGTTTAAAAAGCTGCAGGTGGTGCGTTTTTTCGATCAGAAGCGCCATGCGCTGATCTACCTGAGTTACTCTGACAGGGTGGTTGAGGGATCGCCGAAGAATGCGCTGAGCGCGGTGCCGATTATGCCGTGGCGGGAATAAAAAAACGCCCTTCGGGGCGTTTTTTATCGACGGCGGCTAAAGCTCGCTCGCGGGTGAGGCGGGCCGAGCTGGCAGAGTCAGCCAGCCCGCGAGTCCGGCAGGTTTTTTATTCCTGCAGATCGCCGCAGAAGCGGTAGCCTTCGCCGTGAATAGTGGCGATGATCTCCGGGGTATCCGGCGTAGATTCAAAATGCTTGCGGATGCGACGAATGGTGACGTCGACGGTGCGGTCGTGCGGCTTCAGCTCACGGCCGGTCATCTTCTTCAGCAGATCGGCGCGGGTCTGAATTTTGCCCGGGTTTTCACAGAAGTGCAGCATGGCGCGGAACTCGCTGCGCGGCAGTTTATACTGTTCGCCGTTAGGGCTGATCAGCGAGCGGCTATTGATATCCAGCTCCCAGCCGTTGAACTTGTAGCTTTCCACCTGACGGCGCTCTTCGCTCGGCATCGCCAGATTCATGGTGCGCGACAGCAGATTGCGCGCGCGGATGGTCAGCTCACGCGGGTTGAAAGGTTTGGTGATGTAGTCATCCGCGCCGATCTCCAGACCAAGGATTTTGTCCACTTCATTATCACGACCGGTCAGAAACATCAGCGCCACGTTTGCCTGCTCGCGCAGCTCGCGCGCCAGCAGCAGGCCGTTTTTGCCTGGCAGGTTGATATCCATGATCACCAGGTTGACGTCGTTATCGGTCAATACCTGATGCATTTCAGCGCCGTCGGTTGCCTCATACACGACATAACCTTCCGCCTCAAAAATGCTTTTGAGGGTGTTACGCGTGACCAGTTCGTCTTCAACGATAAGAATGTGTGGGGTCTGCATGTTTCGCTACCTAAAATTTGCCAACAAATCGAAAACAGGGCGTACGCGGGTATTCAGGCTCGCTAAAAAGCGCGGTGTGTGGCGCTTAACCGTTGTACGAAATTATGTTCTTGATACACCATCTATCAACGTCAACAACAGTGTTAGCTCAGCCAGTCAGAATGAATATTGCCTGCCCCAGGAGAGAATCTTTTGGCGCATATCCTAACCGTATTAACAGCAACCTAACAGCACCAACAACAACCGATAAGCATAAAAACAACGCTTCGTTGACTTATATCAAATGCAATTGTAGCACGTTAACACTTATGTGAAAAACTTCTCTTGTAATGCAAGCTTAGCTCACAAAAAATATCAATTTCGCTACATATTCACATTATGTATACGCAAATGATAATTGCAGAGAAGCTTTCCATAATCTTCTGATAGAGAAGATTTTTCAGGAATTAATTTTAGTTATCGCCGACTCGGAACGCTTTATGAGATTTCAGCGTTGTTTATTCAAATTTAACATCGTTAACAAATTATTTTCTTAAACGGCGACATTCCGGCTTTAACCGCAGCACGTGCTACTATACGGCGCGATTTCTAAACACAAATGGAATAATCATGCGGTTCCCCCTTATTCTGGTTTCGCCCGCCCGGGCGGAAAATATTGGCGCAGCGGCGCGGGCGATGAAAACGATGGGCTTTAACGAGCTGCGCATCGTCGCCAGCGACGCCTGGCAAGATCCCGCTGCGCGCCGGGTCGCGCACGGCGCGGGCGAGATCCTCGATAATCTGCGCACCTTTGACGCCCTGAGCGACGCGCTGGCCGATATCGACTTTTCCGTCGCCACCACGGCGCGCAGCCGCGCCAGATTCCGCTATTACGCCACGCCGCAGCAGGTTGAAGCGCAACTGCTGGAGAAGCGTCAGTGGGTAAACAGTATGGCGCTGGTCTTTGGGCGCGAGGATAGCGGGTTGACCAATGAAGAGCTGGATCAGGTCGATCTGCTGACCGGCATTCCGATGGCACAAGATTATCCCTCGCTCAACCTTGGTCAGGCGGTCATGGTGTACTGCTATCAGCTCTCCGCGCTTAATCGCGTGACGCCGCCGGTGGCCCCTCCGGCGGACGCCCAGCAGCTGGAGGCGCTGCGCCACCGTTTTGAACGGCTGCTGCAGACGCTTGAGGTAGGCGACGATCGCAAAATGGCCGACTGGATCGATCAGCGTATCGGCCTGCTGGAGCAGCGCGACAGCGCCATGCTGCATCGTCTCCTGCATGATGTAGAAAAAAAACTTATAGATAAATCTTCCTGAAAAAGCGCCATTCATAGCGGCTGATCGCAAAAAGCCTGCTGCGGGCAAACGATTCTGTAGGCGATCCCCGCCCCGGCAGGCAGCAGTGCGCAGCGGCGAAAAAGTGGCCGCCGGACAAATTCGTTGACTTGATCGGCGCTTTGCTTTACTTCTGGAAGGCAGACAGACTCTAAAAGACAGACAGAAAAAATCTCAATGCGTAACTCAACCAGCCTGAACATCACCATTATTACAACCACCATTACCACAGGTAACGGTGCGGGCTGACGCATACAGGAAAAACAGAAAAAAGCCCGCACCTGAACAGTGCGGGCTTTTTTTTCGGCAAAAATTCAGGAGAGCTTTAACATGCGAGTGCTGAAATTCGGTGGGACCTCGGTAGCGAACGCGGAACGTTTTCTTCGCGTCGCTGACATTCTGGAAAGCAATGCGCAGCAGGGACAGGTTGCCACCGTACTCTCTGCACCTGCGAAAATTACCAACCATCTGGTGGCGATGATTGAGAAAACCATCAGCGGTCAGGACGCGTTGCCCAATATCAGCGACGCCGAGCGTATTTTCGACGAACTGCTGCAGGGGCTGGCGCAGCAGCAGCCAGGCTTCGACTATGACGGGCAGAAAACCCGCGTCGACCTGGAGTTCGCTCAGCTGAAACAGGTGCTGCACGGCATCAGCCTGCTGGGGCAGTGTCCCGACAGCGTCAACGCCGCCATTATCTGCCGCGGCGAGAAGCTCTCCATCGCTATTATGGAGGCGCTGCTGCTGGCGCGCGGCCACGGCGTTACCGTCATCGACCCGGTAGAGAAGCTGCTGGCCGTCGGCCACTATCTCGAATCCACCGTGGATATCGCCGAATCGACGCGCCGTATTGCCGCCAGCCAGATCCCGCCGCAAAACATGATCCTGATGGCTGGCTTCACCGCTGGTAACGAGAAGGGGGAGTTGGTGGTGCTGGGGCGCAACGGCTCCGACTACTCCGCCGCAGTGCTGGCCGCCTGTCTGCGCGCCGACTGCTGTGAAATCTGGACCGACGTAGATGGCGTCTATACCTGCGATCCGCGTCAGGTGCCCGACGCCCGCCTGCTGAAGTCAATGTCTTACCAGGAGGCGATGGAGCTCTCCTATTTCGGCGCGAAAGTGCTGCATCCGCGTACCATCGCGCCTATCGCGCAGTTTCAGATCCCGTGCCTGATCAAAAACACCGCCAACCCGCAGGCGCCTGGCACCCTGATCGGCGGCGAAGGAGAGCAGGACGAGAATCCGGTCAAGGGCATCACCAATCTGAACAATATGGCGATGTTCAACGTTTCCGGACCGGGCATGAAGGGCATGGTCGGCATGGCGGCGCGCGTCTTCGCCGCCATGTCCCGCACCGGCATTTCGGTGGTGCTGATTACCCAGTCCTCTTCCGAATACAGCATCAGCTTCTGCGTGCCGCAGAACGAGCAGGCGCGGGCGCGCCGCGTGCTGGAAGAGGAGTTCTACCTGGAGCTGAAAGATGGCCTGCTCGATCCGCTAGGGGTAATGGAACAGCTGGCGGTGATCTCCGTGGTCGGCGACGGCATGCGTACCCTGCGCGGCATCTCCGCTAAATTCTTCTCCGCCCTGGCGCGCGCTAACATCAATATCGTTGCCATCGCGCAGGGCTCGTCAGAGCGCTCCATCTCGGTGGTGGTGAGCAACGACGACGCCACCACGGGCGTGCGCGTGGTGCACCAGATGCTGTTCGCCACCGATCAGGTGATTGAAGTCTTTGTGGTCGGCGTCGGCGGCGTCGGCGGCGCGCTGCTGGATCAGCTCTATCGCCAGCAGGCGTGGCTGAAACAGAAGCATATCGATCTGCGCGTCTGCGGCATCGCCAATTCGCGCGCGCTGCTGACCAACGTGCATGGCATCGACCTGAGCGACTGGAAAGGCGCGCTGAGCG
Source organism: Pantoea phyllosphaerae (assembly GCF_051025595.1). Classification (NCBI taxonomy): domain Bacteria; kingdom Pseudomonadati; phylum Pseudomonadota; class Gammaproteobacteria; order Enterobacterales; family Erwiniaceae; genus Pantoea; species Pantoea phyllosphaerae. The sequence goes on along the minus strand of NZ_JBPFDE010000014.1, from coordinate 105,210 downwards.
AAGCGAAAGAGTCGTTTAATCCTGACCGCCTCACTCGACTGGTGAAAGAGTATCATCTGCTTAACCCGGTCATCGTCGACTGCACCTCCAGCCAGGCGGTGGCCGATCTCTACGCCGACTTCCTCGGCGACGGTTTCCACGTGGTCACGCCGAACAAAAAGGCCAACACCTCTTCCTGGAACTACTACCAGCAGATGCGCGCCGCCGCCGCGAAATCGCGTCGCAAATTCCTCTACGACACCAACGTCGGCGCAGGACTGCCGGTAATTGAAAACCTGCAAAATCTGTTAAATGCTGGCGACGAGCTGATTAAGTTTTCCGGTATCCTTTCGGGTTCGCTCTCCTTTATTTTCGGCAAGCTGGACGAGGGCGTGTCGCTCTCGGAAGCGACGAAGCTGGCGCGCGACATGGGCTTTACCGAGCCCGATCCGCGCGACGACCTCTCCGGCATGGACGTGGCGCGCAAGCTGCTGATCCTGGCGCGCGAAGCGGGCCATAAGCTGGAGCTGAGCGATATCGAGATTGAGCCACTGCTGCCTGCCAGCCTGAACGAGATCGCCGACGTCGAGGTATTTATGCAGCGTCTGCCGGAGCTGGACAGCGCCTTCGCCGCGCGCGTCGCCGCAGCGCGTGACCAGGGAAAAGTGTTACGCTTCGTCGGCGCGATTGAAGAGGGCGGCGTCTGCAAAGTGAAGATTGACGCGGTCGACAGCAACGATCCGCTCTATAAAGTGAAAAACGGCGAGAACGCCCTGGCGTTTTACAGCCGTTATTATCAGCCGATCCCGCTGGTGCTGCGCGGATACGGCGCGGGAAATGATGTGACGGCGGCGGGCGTCTTCGCCGATCTGCTGCGCACCCTGTCGTGGAAGTTGGGAGTTTGATGATGGTAAAAATTTACGCACCGGCCTCGATTGGCAACGTCAGCGTCGGCTTCGATGTGCTGGGCGCGGCAGTGTCGCCGGTGGACGGCGCGCTGCTGGGCGACTGCGTCACGGTAGAGGCGGCGCCGCGCTTTTCGTTGCAAAACAGCGGGCGCTTTGTCAGCAAGCTGCCGGACGATCCCAAAGAGAATATTGTCTATCAGTGCTGGCAGCGCTTTTGCGAAGCGATTGGCGAAGAAGTACCGGTGGCGATGACGCTGGAGAAAAATATGCCGATCGGCTCCGGCCTCGGCTCCAGCGCCTGCTCGGTGGTGGCTGGCTTAATGGCGATGAACGAGTTTTGCGGCAAGCCGCTCAGCGACACCCAGCTGCTGACGCTGATGGGCGAGCTGGAAGGGCGCATTTCCGGCAGCGTGCACTATGACAACGTCGCGCCGTGCTTCCTCGGCGGCATCCAGCTGATGCTGGAGGAGAACGGCATCATCAGCCAGGCGGTGCCGGGCTTCGACGACTGGCTGTGGGTAATGGCTTACCCCGGTATTAAAGTCTCTACCGCCGAAGCGCGCGCCATCCTGCCCGCGCAGTATCGCAAAGAGGATGTGATCAAACACGGCCGCCTGCTGGCAGGCTTTATTCACGCCTGTCATAGCGGTCAGCCGCTGCTGGCCGCTAAACTGATGCAGGATGTGATCGCCGAACCTTACCGCACCAAACTGCTGCCGGGCTTTGCCGAGGCGCGCCAGGCCGCCGTCGACATTGGCGCGCTGGCGTGCGGCATTTCAGGTTCTGGCCCGACGCTTTTCGCCGTTTGCAATCAGATGGAAACGGCGCAGCGGATGGCGGACTGGCTGCGCCAGCACTATCTGCAGAATGATGAAGGCTTCGTCCATATTTGCCGTCTTGATACGGCTGGCGCACGTAAACTGGGATAACGCATGAAACTCTACAACCTTAAGGATCATAACGAGCAGGTGAGCTTTTCGCAGGCGGTAAAACAGGGCCTGGGATCGCAACAGGGGCTGTTCTTCCCGCTTGAACTGCCGGAATTCGAGCTGACCGACATCGACGCGATGCTGGAGATGGATTTCGTCAGCCGCAGCAGCAAAATTCTCTCTGCCTATATCGGCGATGAAATCGCGCCGCACCAGCTGGCTGAACGCGTTAAAACCGCCTTTGCGTTTCCTGCGCCGGTGGCGAAAGTCAGCGACGATATCGCCTGTCTGGAGCTGTTTCACGGCCCGACGCTGGCGTTTAAAGATTTCGGCGGGCGCTTTATGGCGCAGATGCTCTCTTACGTCTCAGGCGCGGACGAGCAGATCACTATCCTGACCGCGACCTCCGGCGACACCGGCGCGGCCGTGGCGCACGCCTTTTACGGCATGGAAAACGTCCGCGTAGTGATTCTCTATCCGCAGGGCAAAATCAGCCCGCTGCAGGAGAAGCTGTTCTGCACGCTGGGCGGCAATATCGAAACCATCGCCATCGACGGCGACTTCGACGCCTGTCAGGCGCTGGTGAAGCAGGCGTTCGACGACGAAGCGCTGAAAAAGGCGATTGGCCTGAACTCCGCGAACTCTATCAATATCAGCCGCCTGCTGGCGCAGATCTGCTACTACTTCGAAGCGGTGGCGCAGCTGCCGCAGGAGAAACGCAACCAGCTGGTGGTCTCGGTGCCGAGCGGAAACTTCGGCGATTTGACGGCCGGCCTGCTGGCAAAATCACTTGGCCTGCCGATCAAGCGCTTTATCGCCGCCACGAACGCTAACGACACCGTGCCGCGCTTCCTGCAGGGCGGCAGCTGGACGCCAAACGCCACGGTCGCCACGCTGTCGAACGCCATGGACGTCAGCCAGCCGAATAACTGGCCGCGCGTAGAGGAGCTGTTCCGCCGCAAAACCTGGCGCCTGACCGATCTCGCCTACGGCGCAGTGAGCGATGAGACCACCGAGGCGACCATGCGCGAGCTGGCTGAGATCGGCTATATCTCCGAGCCGCATGCGGCTATCGCTTACCGTCTGCTGCGCGATCAGCTGCAGGAAGGGGAGTTCGGCCTGTTCCTCGGCACGGCGCACCCGGCGAAATTCAAAGAGAGCGTCGAGGCGATTCTTGGCCAGGCGCTGCCGCTGCCGCAGGCGCTGGCGGATCGCGCTGGTTTGCCCCTGCTGTCGCACGCTATGCAGGCTGACTTCGCGCCGCTGCGCGCGTTTTTGCTCAAGGCCTGACTTCGCGCCTGTGCGCGTTGAAGCATTTAACTGGCGTCCATGAGGGCGCCTTTTTTATTACTTCTGCTCGTGACGTTTAAATACCAGCTCGCTTTCGCTGCTGCTCGCCTCATCGAAGAAGTAGCCGTCCACATCAAACTGCTTCAGCGCCTCGGGATCGCTCAGGCGATGCTGAATGATGTAGCGGCTCATCAGGCCGCGCGCCTTTTTAGCGTAGAAGCTGATTACCTTAAAGACGCCGTTCTTTTCGTCGAGAAACACAGGTTTCACCACGCGGCCCTGCAGCTGCTTCGGCTTCACCGCCCGGAAATATTCGTCCGACGCCAGGTTAATCAGCACCTCGTCGCCCTGTTCCTGCAGCGCGGCGTTAAGGTGTTGCGTCAGCAGATCGCCCCAGAAGCCGTAGAGATCTTTGCCGGCTGGGGTGGCCAGCTTGATGCCCATCTCGAGACGATAGGGCTGCATCAGGTCGAGGGGACGCAGCACGCCGTACAGGCCGGAGAGCATGCGCAGATGCTGCTGGGCGAAGTCGAAATCCGCTTCGCTGAAGCTCTCCGCCTGCAGACCGGTGTAGACGTCGCCTTTAAACGCCAGAATCGCCTGGCGCGCATTCTCCGGCGTAAAGTCGGGCTGCCAGCTGTTGAAGCGTTCAGCATTGAGAAGCGCCAGCTTGTCGCTGATGCCCATAAGCGAAGCGATCTGCGCCGGTGAGAGATCGCGCGCCACCTCAATCAGCTGTTGTGATTTTTCTAACAGCGCAGGCTGGGTATAACGCTGGGTCGCCAGCGGGCTGCTAAAATCGAGCGTTTTGGCAGGTGAGATCACCATTAACATAGTCGCTTCCTCGGTTATCCTTTGTCGCTACAGGGAAATGTCACTTGTCAGGCCGCCGAGTGTAACAAAAAAGCCGCAGCGACAGGCAAATCGCAGCCATCTGTTCACGCTATCGTAAACGGCATCTGGCGACCTTGCGCCTCGGTTGCCGCATGATATTATCGCAACAGCCTTTTTCACCCTGACATTACATAAGAGACAACAGACATGACGGACAAACTGACCTCCTTGCGTCAACTCACCACCGTTGTCGCCGACACCGGCGATATCGCAGCCATGAAGCTTTATCAGCCGCAAGACGCCACCACCAACCCCTCTCTGATCCTGAACGCCGCGCAGATCCCTGAATACCGCAAGCTGATCGACGAAGCGATTAGCTGGGCGCGCGAGCAGAACGGCAGCAAAGATGAGCTGATCTCGCTGGTGTCGGACAAACTGGCCGTCAACATTGGTCTGGAAATCCTCAAGCTGATCCCGGGCCGCATCTCGACCGAAGTCGACGCGCGTCTCTCCTACGACACCGAAGGCAGCATCGCCAAAGCGCGCAGCCTGATCAAACTCTACAACGACGCGGGCATCAGCAACGACCGTATCCTGATCAAGCTGGCGTCGACCTGGCAGGGCATCCGCGCGGCGGAGCAGCTGGAAAAAGAGGGTATCAACTGTAACCTGACGCTGCTCTTCTCCTTCGCCCAGGCGCGCGCCTGCGCTGAAGCGGGCGTGTTCCTGATTTCGCCGTTCGTGGGCCGTATCCTTGACTGGTACAAAAACAACACCGACAAGAAAGAGTACGCGCCGCACGAAGATCCGGGCGTGGTGTCAGTTTCTGAAATTTACAGCTACTACAAGCAGCACGGTTATGAAACCGTGGTGATGGGCGCGAGCTTCCGTAACGTCGGCGAGATCCTGGAACTGGCGGGCTGCGATCGCCTGACCATCTCTCCCGCGCTGCTGAAAGAGCTGGCGGAGAGCGAAGGCACGGTTGAGCGTAAGCTGAGCTACAGCGGCGACGTGAAAGCGCGTCCGGCGAAGATGACTGAATCTGAGTTCCTGTGGCAGCACAACCAGGATCCGATGGCGGTGGCGAAACTGGCGGAAGGCATCCGCAACTTCGCCGTTGACCAGGGCAAGCTTGAGAAAATGATCGCTGACCTGCTGTAATCCGTTGCCGTGGCGGCCTGGCCGCCACGGTTTTCTCTTTGCCTCACTTTCTATTATCCTCTCTGCTATTCCTCCTTTGTCTTACCGCTTTGCGGTCAACCCGGGTAACAACATCATGGATACTTTACGCATTGGCCTGATCTCCGTTTCCGATCGCGCCGCGAACGGCATTTATCAGGATCAGGGCATTCCGGCGCTGGAAGCCTGGCTAAGCAGCGCGCTGGCCACCCCTTTTACTACCGAAACCCGGCTGGTGCCGGATGAGCAGCCGCTAATCGAACAGGCGATTTGCGAGCTGGTGGACGAGCGTTTTTGCCACCTGGTGCTGACCACCGGCGGCACCGGTCCGGCGCGCCGCGACGTGACGCCCGACGCCACGCTGGCGGTGGCCGATCGCGAGATGCCCGGCTTCGGCGAACAGATGCGTCAGATTAGCCTGCAGTTTGTACCTACTGCCATTCTGTCGCGCCAGGTCGGCGTGATCCGCAAACAGTCGCTGGTGCTGAACCTGCCGGGACAGCCGAAGTCGATTAAAGAGACGCTGGAAGGGGTGAAAGAGGCCGACGGTAAGGTGAAAGTGCCGGGGATCTTCGCTTCTGTACCTTATTGTTTACAGCTTCTGGAGGGGCCTTACGTTGAAACGCATCACGACGTGGTAGCAGCTTTTCGCCCCAAAAGCGCCATAAAGCAGATAAATAACTAAAAATTCATCATTTCAGGCATAGCCTCTGGCGGCGCTGGTGTAGTGAAAGATGGACGGTATAGTAAGCGTAAATTTACAAATCCACTTCTACCTCTGGAACCTGTACGCTTATGGATGCACATGCTGCCCATCGCCTGAAAAGGCAGGATTTCAAAACGCTGTTGCTGGCCGCGCTCGGCGGCGCGCTGGAGTTCTACGACTTTATCATTTTCGTCTTTTTCGCCGCGGTTATCGGCGAGCTCTTCTTCCCGCCTGATATCCCTGACTGGCTGCGCCAGCTGCAAACTTTTGCGATTTTCGCCGCAGGCTATCTGGCGCGCCCGCTCGGCGGCCTGATCATGGCGCATTTCGGCGACAAGGTGGGGCGCAAGAAAATGTTCAGCCTCAGCATCCTGCTGATGGCGCTGCCGACGCTGGCGATGGGCGTGCTGCCCACCTACGATACGGCGGGCATCGCCGCGCCGCTGCTGATGCTGCTGCTGCGCCTGCTGCAGGGCGCGGCGATTGGCGGCGAAGTGCCGGGCGCCTGGGTGTTTGTGGCGGAGCATGTGCCGGAGAAGCGCATCGGCTTCGCCTGCGGCACCCTGACCGCCGGGCTCACGGCGGGGATCCTGCTGGGCTCGCTGGTCGCGACCGCCATCAACAGCAGCATGACGCCGCAGACGGTCGCCAGCATCGGCTGGCGTATTCCCTTCTTTCTTGGCGGGCTGTTTGGTCTGCTGGCGATGTATCTGCGTCGCTGGCTGCACGAGACGCCGGTTTTCCAGCAGATGCAGCAGCGTAAAATGCTGGCCGATACGCTGCCGTTAAAAACCGTGCTCACTCAGCATAAAGGCGGCGTGCTGCTCTCTATGCTGCTCACCTGGCTGCTTTCCGCCTGTATCGTGGTGGTGATTTTAATGGCGCCTGCGCTAATGCAGAAACAGCATGCCATTAGTGCCGCGCTGAGTTTGCAGGCCAACTGTCTGGCGACGGTAATGCTGCTGGCGGGCTGCGTGATTGCCGGATGGCTGGTGGACTGGATGGGCGCAGCAAAAACCCTGATGGGCGGCTCGCTGCTGCTGGCGGTTTGCAGCTGGCATTTTTTCGCCAGCCAGACGTCAGATGGCAGCGGCCTCTTCTTTAACTACGGGCTGGCGGGGCTGAGCGTCGGCGTGGTGGGCGTGGTGCCTTATCTGATGGTGCGCGCTTTTCCGGCGTCGGTGCGCTTTACCGGCATCTCTTTCTCCTACAACGTGGCTTACGCCATCTTCGGCGGCCTGACGCCCATCTTCGTCACGCTGATTTTACGCCTGACGCCGCTGGCGCCGGCCTGGTATGTGCTGGCACTGGCGCTGCTGGGAATGCTGATCGGCGTGTGGCTTTACAATGTCGAACGGCAGGGCGCGCTGGCGAGTGACACGCGCCTGTAGCCAGGCGCGTCAGGAGAGATTAGTCGACGGTGGCTGCTTTCGGCGCAGCCGCGGCGCGCTTCATTAGCGGCGCGGCAAGCAGGTAAACAAGACAGGCGACGATAATCGAGTTGAAAACCGGCACGCCGCGCTCAACCAGCAGTCCGGTGGCGCTGCCTGCCGCGCTGGCGATCAGCGCAGGCCAGCCGATAAGCTGTGAGGTCGCCGGTAGCCTGTTGCTGTCGCGGCTTTGCGCCAGCGTCTGGCGATCGCTCTTCAGCAGATAGTAATCCACAATCATCACGCCCAGCACCGGCGGGAAGATCACGCCCAATAGCTCCAGGAAATCGACGAAGCGGTCGAGAATGCCCAGTACCGAGCAGAGCGTGCCGAGAAAACCCAGCAGCAGGGTGATGACGCTGTAGCGCGGCTTAAAGCCGGTCAGCCCTTCCGTGGCGTTGGCGATGCCCAGCGCCGAAGAGTAGAGGTTAAGGTCGTTGATGCGCAGGGTCGAAAAGACCACCGCGAACAGCCCAAGCGTGCTGGTCGTCTGGGTAATGATGGCGATGATGTCGGAAGTCTGCAGCTCTTTCGCAATCAGAATAGCCAGCCCGTTAACGCCGTACTCGCCCGCCAGAATGGTCAGCAGCGTGATGGCGAAAACATCTTTGCCGCTGCGTGAGAAGCGCGTCAGATCCGGCGTCATCAGGCTGGCGAGAATGGCGCCGCCGATCACCATGGTAATGGCGGCGCTTACGGTAATGGCCTCTGTGGCCGCAACCGGCGGAATAGCGCTGCCCGTCTGCCCGTGAAACGCGTGCCAGAAGATCCAGCCGACCAGCGCGATAAACAGCGGAACTGCTACGCGGGCGGTAAAGCGCAGCGCCTTAAAGCCAAAGGCGACCAGCAACGTCAGCACCGCGCCCGATAAGGAGGCGGACTGTGCAAAGCTCAGCTTGCCGTCCAGGGCGTAGCTCAGCGAGCGGGCGAAAACGGCATTCTGAATGCCAAACCAGCCCAGCAGGCTGACGGCGACCAGCAGACCGATCAAAACCGAACCGTGGCGACCGAAGCCGCACCAGCGCGCCAGCAGACTGCCTGACAGACCTTCGCGCATCCCGGCGTAGCCGAGAGCAAAAGTCAGAAAGCCAAACAGCAGGCTCGCCAGGGTAATGGCGGTAAAGGCTTCGCCGAGCGTCATACTGTTACCGAGCACGGCGCCGAGCATAAACTGATCGAGCGCGGTCAGCATGCCCATATGCACGATAGCGACGCTAAGCAGGGAGAGCCTTTCGCCCGCAGGCACCCGGCTCAACGGGTAGTCATCAAATTTACTCACAACAGGTTTCCTTGCCGGTTTAAATAAAAGAGACGCCTTTGCTGAGCAGCTTCTCTGGCAGATAGTTCTCCAGCGACTCAGCGCGGCAGTACTGCTCAAACTGCTGCAGCGAATGCACGCCCGCTTTTTGATAGAGAGTGGCGATGCGATTGCCGATGGTTTTGACGCTAAGGTTGTAAATCCGGGCGATCTCTTTGGCGCTGAATCGCCTGAGCAGCAGAAAAATCACATCCAGTTCGGCGGGCGTAAACAGAGGGTGTTCAAGCTGCGTGTTCAGCACTGAGCTCTTTTGTGGATGAATAAACGTCAGTGCGGTAATACTTTCTACCGGACGCGCGTTCCAGATACAGCCTAAAAAAACGCCACGGCTGTCAAAGACCGGGTATTTTTCGCTAATATAAGGGGTGAGATAGTTTTTCCCGTACCAGTAATGCGTTTCTATAACGGCGACGCACGCTTTTAACGTTCTGGCCTTTTCGTCGTGCTCGCAAAACTCATCGGCGCAGTCGCTCCAGGGCGTGGGAAACTCATTATCTTTTTTTCCCTCTAAAGAATAGTTTTTAGGGGTAGCGGTATATAAGCGCGCCGCGCTATTCATATAGAGATGTTGTGATGCCGCATCTTTAAAACCCCATGGCGTAGGTAATAGATCCATGGTGGTCGCAAAAGCGGCAAGAAAATCGTCGATACTGCGATATGGGCTGCCCATAGCGCCTCGCTGATTAGGTGCGGATTATAATCTTTTTGCCAGATAATAACGGGCAAAGCGCTGCGCATAGCCATCCTGTTCACCATAGACGCGATAACCCAGCTTCTCGTAGAAGCCGCGCGCCTGAAAGCTTAAGGTATCCACCACCGCCATATGGCAGCCGCGGCGGCGTGCTTCCTCTTCGGCTTTTTGCATCAGCTCGCGTCCGGTGCCGTGCTTGCGATGCGCCTCGTCGATCCAGAGATAGTGAATATCCAGCGTGCCGAACCAGGTGTGCGCCAGCAGCCCGCCCTGAATATGTTGGTCATCGTCATATAATATAACGTTGAGCGGCTTCATATTCACGTCGGCGAAGCGGCTATTATGCTGCCAGAGCTGTTGAATAATATATTCTTCAGTCTGACGGTCCTCAATATGGCCGATCTTTATTTCCATATAATAATGTCCATATGATACAAACAAGAAAAGAATAGGGGGGGTGTAAAATGCTCGGAATTTCCATTATTACCATGAGGTTCGGTTGGACGCAAGAGATAATATTCCCCCTGTGATTTAAGCCGCTTAATATTATCATAGGGCCAGTTATTTGATGGCTATGGCAACGTGACTATTCGTCGACATCAGGGAAAAGAGAAAAATAAGTTAGTTTTGTAATAATAACGATAATATATTTTTTTGGCTCCTTCGCTGGGCCGAGCGCTCCACACCGCACTCAGTCAACATGCTGTTCAACAGGCCGCGCTTTGCGCGGCTTTTTCTTTGCGCAGCCAAAGGCGCGACGCGCGGGCGGCGCAGAAAAGCTGGCAGCGAAAAAAAATTTTCGTTTAACCCTTGATGCGCTTCGAAGCGGCCCCATCTAGTTGTCATCGAGCGTTGTGAGCCCGGGAAAAAAAGCGAGTAATGGCGGTTGAAAGCCAACAAAGCGCCCGCATTAAGGGTTCACAACCCAAATTGACAAAGAATTTAAGTGGGAGACGTTTAGATGGGTAAGATCATTGGTATTGACCTGGGTACAACCAACTCTTGTGTTGCGATCATGGACGGCGGTAAAGCGCGCGTGCTGGAGAATGCCGAAGGCGATCGCACCACGCCCTCAATTATTGCTTATACGCAGGATGGCGAAACTCTGGTAGGCCAGCCGGCTAAACGTCAGGCGGTGACCAACCCGCAGAATACGCTGTTCGCTATTAAGCGTCTGATCGGCCGTCGCTTCCAGGACGAAGAGGTTCAGCGTGATATTAAAATCATGCCGTACAAAATCACCTCTTCCGACAATGGCGACGCCTGGCTGGAAGTAAAAGGTCAGAAAATGGCGCCGCCGCAGATCTCTGCGGAAGTGCTGAAAAAAATGAAAAAGACCGCTGAAGACTACCTCGGCGAGCCGGTGACTGAAGCCGTTATCACCGTACCGGCCTACTTTAACGATGCGCAGCGTCAGGCGACCAAAGACGCCGGCCGCATCGCAGGTCTGGAAGTAAAACGCATCATCAACGAACCGACCGCAGCCGCGCTGGCTTACGGTCTGGATAAAGGCCAGGGCAACCGCACCATCGCAGTTTACGACCTGGGCGGCGGTACCTTCGATATCTCCATTATCGAAATCGACGAAGTTGACGGCGAAAAAACCTTTGAAGTGCTGGCCACCAACGGTGACACCCACCTGGGCGGCGAAGACTTCGACAGCCGTCTGATTAACTATCTGGTTGCCGAATTCAAGAAAGATCAGGGCATCGATCTGCACAACGATCCGCTGGCGATGCAGCGCCTGAAAGAAGCAGCAGAGAAAGCGAAAATCGAGCTCTCTTCTGCGCAGCAGACCGATGTTAACCTGCCGTACATCACGGCGGATGCAACTGGTCCGAAACACCTGAACATCAAAGTGACCCGCGCGAAGCTCGAGTCGCTGGTAGAAGATCTGGTCAGCCGCTCTATCGAGCCGCTGAAAGTTGCGCTGCAGGATGCGGGGCTCTCTGTCTCTGACATCAACGACGTGATCCTGGTCGGCGGTCAGACGCGTATGCCGATGGTGCAGTCCAAAGTGGCTGAGTTCTTCGGTAAAGAGCCGCGTAAAGACGTTAACCCGGACGAAGCGGTCGCCGTGGGCGCTGCGGTACAGGGTGGCGTGCTGGCGGGCGACGTCAAAGACGTGCTGTTGCTGGACGTGACCCCGCTGTCTCTGGGTATCGAAACCATGGGCGGCGTGATGACTTCGCTGATCAGCAAGAACACCACGATTCCGACCAAGCACAGCCAGGTCTTCTCAACGGCTGAAGACAACCAGTCTGCCGTGACTATTCACGTGCTGCAGGGCGAGCGTAAGCGTTCAAGCGATAACAAATCGCTGGGTCAGTTCAACCTGGACGGCATTCAGCCGGCACCGCGCGGCATGCCGCAGATCGAAGTTACCTTCGACATCGATGCGGACGGTATCCTGCACGTTTCGGCGAAAGACAAGAACAGCGGTAAAGAGCAGAAGATCACCATCAAAGCCTCTTCCGGTCTGAACGAGGACGAAATCGAAAAAATGGTTCGCGATGCAGAAGCGAACGCTGAATCGGATCGTAAGTTCGAAGAGCTGGTGCAGACGCGTAACCAGGGCGACCAGATTGCGCATAGCACCCGTAAGCAGCTGGAAGAAGCGGGTGATAAGCTCTCCGCCGACGACAAAGCGCCAATCGAGTCCGCGCTGAGCGAGCTGGAAACCGCGCTGAAAGGCGAAGACAAAGAGGCGATCGACGCTAAAATGCAGGCGCTGATGCAGGTTTCCAGCAAGCTGATGGAGGCGGCGCAGCAGCAGCAGGCAGGCGGCGCGGATGCAGCCGACGCTTCGGCGAAGAAAGAGGACGACGTGGTCGACGCTGAATTCGAAGAAGTGAAAGACAACAAAAAATAATTGCCCCTGACCGGGCGCGACGGTTGGCCTGACAGCCGTTGAAACCAGCACGGGCGTAGGAGATCTCTCCACGCCCGTGCGAGCATGTTAAGGGCTAAAAATGGCGAAGAGTGACTACTACGAGATTTTAGGCGTCTCCAAATCCGCAGACGAACGTGAAATTAAAAAGGCGTATAAACGCCTGGCGATGAAGTTGCACCCCGACCGCAATCCGGGTGACAAAGAAGCGGAAGCCAAATTCAAAGAGGTCAAGGAAGCCTACGAAATCCTGACTGACGCGCAGAAGCGCGCGGCATACGATCAGTACGGTCATGCGGCCTTTGAACAGGGCGGTATGGGCGGCGGTGGATTCGGCGGCGGCTTTGGCGGCGGCGGCGCGGATTTCAGCGATATCTTTGGCGACGTCTTCGGCGATATTTTTGGCGGCGGTCGTCGTCAACGCGCAGCGCGCGGCGCCGATTTACGCTACAACATGGAGCTGACGCTGGAAGAAGCGGTGCGCGGCGTGACCAAAGAGATCCGCATCCCGACGCTGCAGGAGTGCGACGTCTGCCACGGCAGCGGCGCGAAGGCGGGCTCTCAGCCGCAAACCTGTCCGACCTGCCACGGTGCAGGCCAGGTGCAGATGCGTCAGGGCTTCTTTACCGTGCAGCAAGCCTGTCCGACCTGTCACGGCCGAGGCTCGGTGATTAAAGATCCGTGCAACGCCTGCCATGGCCATGGACGCGTCGAGAAATCGAAAACCCTGTCGGTGAAAATCCCCGCAGGCGTCGATACCGGCGATCGCATTCGTCTCAGCGGCGAAGGCGAAGCGGGCGAGCAGGGCGCGCCAGCTGGCGATCTCTACGTTCAGGTGTCGGTGAAGAAACACCCGATCTTCGAGCGCGAAGACAACAACCTTTACTGCGAAGTGCCGATCAATTTTGCCATGGCGGCGCTGGGCGGCGAGATTGAGGTGCCGACGCTTGACGGACGCGTGAAGCTGAAAGTCCCGGCTGAAACCCAGACCGGCAAGCTGTTCCGCATGCGCGGCAAAGGGGTGAAATCGGTGCGCGGCGGCGCGGTCGGCGATTTGCTGTGTCGCGTCGTGGTGGAAACGCCGGTCAATCTGAACGAGAAGCAGAAAAAGCTGCTGCGCGATTTGGAAGAGAGCTTCGGCGGTCCAACGGGCGAGAACAACAGCCCGCGTTCGAAAAGCTTCTTCGACGGCGTGAAGAAGTTCTTTGACGACTTAACCCGTTAATCAGTCATGCAGTCAGCATCAAGCCAGCGCTCTGTCGCTGGCTTTTTTTATGCCTTTTCGCTGCATAGTGCTTAAAGTTCCGTAAATGCAGCTTTTAATAACCGATTAAAGGTTTGTTAACCGTTATGATAGCCGCTGCTCTGGGATAGCACAGGTAATAAATCGGGAGACAATGTGAATATCAAACTTAAAAAATGGCTACAGAATGACGCGACAAGCGGCATCGTGCTTATTCTGGCGGCCGCGCTGGCGATGTTCCTGGCGAACTATGCTGACACCCAGCAGGGTTATCAGAACCTGCTGGCCGTACCGGTCGAATTCCGTTTTGGATCGCTCGATATCAGCAAGAACCTGCTGCTGTGGATCAACGACGCGCTTATGGCGATCTTTTTCCTGATGGTCGGCTTAGAGGTGAAGCGCGAAATGGTGATGGGCGCGCTGGCAAAGCGTGAACAGGCCATTTTTCCGCTGATTGCCGCGCTGGGCGGTATGCTGGTGCCCGGGCTGCTGTTTCTGGCGTTTAACGGCGCAGATGCCGCTACGCGCAGCGGCTGGGCGATCCCCACCGCCACCGATATCGCCTTCGCGTTGGGCATCCTCGCGCTGCTCGGCAGCCGTGTACCGCCGGCGTTGAAGATCTTCCTGATGGCGCTGGCGATTATCGACGATCTGGGCGCGATTGTTGTCATTGCGCTGTTCTACACCAGCGATCTGTCGATAGCCGCGCTGGGCGTCGCCGCTGTGGCGATTGCCGTGCTGGCGGCGATGAATCTGCTGAATGTGCGCAATACTGGCCTCTATCTGCTGGCCGGGATGGTGCTGTGGACCGCGGTGCTGAAATCAGGCGTGCATGCCACGCTGGCGGGGGTGGTAGTAGGCTTCCTGATCCCGCTGAAAAAGCAGGAGGGTCATTCACCGGCCATTCATCTTGAGCATGCGCTTCATCCCTGGGTGCGCTGGCTGATCCTGCCGCTGTTCGCTTTCGCCAATGCTGGCGTATCGCTCGAAGGCATTCATGCAGGAGATATTTTCTCTCTGCTGCCGCTGGGGATTGTTGTCGGACTGCTGATCGGCAAGCCCGTGGGCATCACGCTCTTCTGCTGGCTGGCGGTAAAGTTCAGGCTGGCGACGCTGCCGCACAATACTCGCCTGGCGGATATCGCTGCGGTCGGCGTGCTGTGCGGCATCGGCTTTACCATGTCGATTTTCATCGCTTCGCTGGCCTACGGCGAGAGCAATCCGCAGCTTATCACGCTGGCGAAGCTGGGCATTTTGCTGGGCTCGATTCTCTCTGCAGTGGCGGGCTACGTGATTCTGGGACGGCGTCTGGCGCAGCGGACGGCTTAGCGGTCGCGCTTTCATCCTATGCCGCTTCGGGCAGCGTCTGGATTAGGCGCTTGCCTGGAGCAGGCGCTTGCTCAAGGCGAAAAAAAACCGGCTAAGCGCCGGTTCTTTTTACAAAGCGATGAACAAAGGCTTACGCCATTTTGTTGATCTGAGCAGTCAGGTTAGCTTTATGACGTGCAGCTTTGTTTTTGTGGATCAGACCTTTAGCAGCCTGACGGTCCACGATCGGTTGCATTTCGTTAAATGCGTTCTGCGCAGCAGCTTTGTCGCCAGCTGCGATCGCCGCGTATACTTTCTTAACGAAAGTACGCATCATAGAACGACGGCTCGCGTTATGCTTGCGACGTTTTTCAGATGTTACGGCGCGTTTCTTAGCTGATTTGATATTAGCCAAGGTCCAACTCCCAAATGTGTTCTATATGGACAAATCAAAGGCCGAGGACTATGCCTTTTGAGCCTTCTTTTGTCAATGGATTTGTGCAAATAAGCGTCGTTTTACAAACCACGCCCGGTTACGTAATTGATGGCGCAAGATTCTACCAGCTTCCCCTCGTTGAATACAGCCTTTCCCAACAAAATTCTCGGATAAACGGGCAGCGCGCGCCGGGCCCTGAGAAATGGCGCCTTCTGCGCAGGAAAGGTGTGGCTACGGGTTAACCTTAGCCGGTTTCAAGGGTATAATCCGCCGATTTCCACCGGTTTGAGTCAGCCATGAAGTTTATCCGCGGTATTCATAATCTAAACGAGCAGCATCGCGGCTGCGTCCTGACCATTGGTAACTTCGACGGCGTGCATCGCGGCCACCAGGCGCTGATGGCGCGCCTGTGCGAAGAGGGACGAAAACGCCAGCTTCCGGTGATGGTGATGCTGTTCGAGCCGCAGCCGCTTGAGCTGTTTGCCGGAGACAAAGCGCCGGCGCGCCTGACGCGTCTGCGGGAGAAGCTGAAATTCCTGGCGGAAGCGGGCGTCGATCGCGTGCTCTGCGTGCGCTTTGACCGCCGCTTCGCCGCGCAGTCGGCGCAGTGTTTCATCACCGATCTGCTGGTGGATAAGCTGGGCGTTAAGTACCTGGCGGTGGGGGATGATTTCCGCTTTGGCGCTGGTCGTCAGGGCGATTTCCTGTTATTACAGAAGGCGGGTGCCGAGTACGGCTTTGACGTCGTCAGCACCGAAACCTTCTGCGACGGCGGCAAGCGTATCAGCAGCACAGCCGTGCGTCAGGCGCTGGCAAATGATGACTTAGCGCTGGCGCAAACGCTGTTGGGCCATCCTTTCAGTATCTCTGGCCGCGTCGTGCACGGCGATGCACTGGGGCGCACCATCGGTTTTCCCACCGCGAACCTCCCTTTACGCCGCATCGTTTCGCCGGTGAAAGGCGTGTATGCGGTGGAGGTGCTTGGCCTGGGCGCGCCCGTTCCCGGCGTCGCCAATATCGGCACCCGACCAACGGTAAAAGGATTACGCCAGCAGCTTGAAGTTCACCTGCTTGACATCAATATCAATCTGTATGGAAAGCACATTGATGTGGTGCTGAAGCATAAGATACGTAACGAGCAGCGCTTTGCCTCACTGGAGGCGTTGAAAGAACAAATTGCGAAAGATGTGGTAACCGCCCGGCGCTTCTTTGGGCTTTAACCCCGCAAAATACGGAAACGAGAATCTGATGAGTGACTATAAATCTACCCTGAATTTGCCCGAAACGGGGTTCCCGATGCGTGGCGACCTTGCCAAACGCGAGCCGGGAATGCTGCAGCGCTGGTATGATGACAACCTGTACGGCATCATCCGCGAAGCCAAAAAAGGGAAAAAAACCTTTATCCTGCATGACGGCCCTCCCTATGCCAACGGCAGCATCCATATTGGTCACTCAGTTAACAAGATTCTGAAAGACATTATCGTTAAGTCGAAAGGCATGGCGGGCTTCGATTCGCCTTATGTACCAGGCTGGGACTGTCACGGTCTGCCGATCGAGCATAAGGTTGAGCAGATGATCGGCAAGCCGGGCGAGAAAGTCACGCCGGCTGAATTCCGCGAAGCGTGCCGCAAATATGCCGCCGAGCAGGTGGAAGGGCAGAAGGCGGACTTTATCCGTCTCGGCGTGCTGGGTGACTGGGATCGTCCCTACCTGACGATGAACTTCCAGACCGAAGCTAATATCATCCGCGCGCTGGGCAAAATCATCGGCAACGGTCATCTGCATAAAGGCGCCAAGCCGGTGCACTGGTGTCTGGACTGCCGCTCGGCGCTGGCGGAAGCGGAAGTCGAATACTATGACAAAACGTCGCCCTCTATCGACGTCATGTTCAACGCGGTAGACCGCGACGCGGTGCGTGCGCAGTTCGGCGACGCGCCGGTCAACGGCCCGATCTCGCTGGTGATCTGGACCACGACGCCCTGGACCATGCCGGCCAACCGCGCTATCTCGCTGCACCCTGAGTTCGACTATCAGCTGGTGCAGATCGATGGTCGCGCTCTGATCCTCGCGAAAGAGCTGGTCGAGAGCGTGCTGAAGCGCGCTGGCGTCGCCGAGTGGACCGTGCTGGGCGAATGCAAAGGCGCGGCGCTGGAGCGTCTGACCTTCCAGCATCCTTTCCTGGTGAACATTCAGTCGCCGGTGGTGTTGGGCGAGCACGTTACGCTCGAAGCGGGTACCGGTGCCGTACACACCGCGCCGGGCCACGGTCCGGACGACTATGTTATCGGGCAGAAATATGGCATCGAAGTGGCGAACCCGGTTGGCCCGGACGGCACCTATCTGCCGGGCACCTATCCGACCCTCGACGGCCTGAATGTCTTTAAAGCCAACGACGTGATCGTCGAGCTGCTGAAAGAGAAGGGCGCGCTGCTGCATGTGGAAAAACTGCTGCACAGCTACCCGCACTGCTGGCGTCACAAAACGCCGATCATCTTCCGCGCCACGCCGCAGTGGTTCATCAGCATGGATCAGAAAGGGCTGCGCGCGCAGTCGCTGAAAGAGATCAAAGGCGTGCAGTGGATCCCGGACTGGGGCCAGGCGCGTATCGAAGCGATGGTGGCCAATCGCCCGGACTGGTGCATCTCTCGTCAGCGCACCTGGGGCGTGCCGATGGCGCTGTTCGTGCATAAAGAGACCGAGCAGCTGCATCCTGACACGCTGGCGCTGATGGAGAAAGTCGCGCAGCGCGTCGAGCAGGACGGCATTCAGGCCTGGTGGGATCTCGATCCGCGCGATCTGATGGGCGACGACGCCGACAGCTATGTGAAAGTGCCGGATACGCTGGACGTCTGGTTCGACTCCGGCTCTACCAGCTATGCGGTAGTCGACGCCCGTCCGGAGTTCGGCGGCCACTCTGCCGATATGTATCTGGAAGGCTCCGACCAGCATCGCGGCTGGTTTATGTCTTCGCTGATGATCTCTACCGCGATGAAGGGCAAAGCGCCTTATCGTCAGGTGCTGACTCACGGCTTTACCGTGGATGGTCAGGGTCGCAAGATGTCCAAGTCGATCGGCAACACCGTTTCGCCGCAGGACGTGATGAACAAACTGGGCGCGGATATTCTGCGTCTGTGGGTCGCCTCTACCGATTACTCCGGCGAGATGGCGGTTTCCGACGAGATCCTGAAACGCTCTGCCGACGCCTATCGTCGCATCCGCAACACCGCGCGCTTCCTGCTGGCGAACCTCAACGGCTTCAACCCGGAAACCGATATGGTGGCGCCGGAAGAGATGGTGGTGGTGGATCGCTGGGCGGTCGGCCGCGCGCAGGCGGCGCAGGCGGATATCGTCGCGTCATACGACAACTACGATTTCCATGAGGTTATCCAGCGCCTGATGCAGTTCTGCTCGGTCGAGATGGGTTCGTTCTATCTGGATATCATCAAGGATCGCCAGTACACCGCGAAGAGCGACAGCCTGGCGCGCCGCAGCTGCCAGACCGCGCTGTGGCATATCGCCGAGGCGCTGGTGCGCTGGATGGCGCCGATCATGTCCTTTACCGCCGACGAAATCTGGGGCTATCTGCCGGGCAAACGCGCGCAGTATGTCTTCACCGAGGAGTGGTATAGCGGCCTGTTCGGCCTGTCGCAGGACGACGCGCTGAACGACGCCTACTGGGCGGAGCTGCTGAAGGTGCGCGGCGAAGTCAATAAAGTTATTGAGCAGGCGCGCAGCGACAAGCGTATCGGCGGCGCGCTGGAAGCGACCGTGACGCTCTATGCCGATGCGGCACTGGCGGAAAAGCTGCAGGCGCTGGGCGACGAGCTGCGCTTTGTGCTGCTGACCTCAGGCGCGACGGTGGCGGATTACGCGCTGGCGAGCGAAGAAGCGCAGCAGAGCGAGCTGGTAAAAGGTCTGAAAATCGCCCTGCATAAAGCGGAAGGCGAGAAATGCCCGCGCTGCTGGCACTACACTACGGACGTCGGCCAGAATGCGGAGCATCTTGCCGTGTGCGGACGCTGTTACACCAACCTTGCCGGCAACGGCGAAGAGCGTAAATTTGCCTGATGCGTAAACCTATTCTCTCAACCGGCTTACGCTGGGTATGGCTGGTGCTGGTGGTGATCCTGGTCGATTTCGCCAGCAAGCAGTGGGTGATGAACAACATGATGCTGCATGAAACGCAGCCGCTGATGCCGTTCCTCAATCTGTTCTACGCGCATAACTACGGCGCGGCCTTCAGCTTTCTGGCGGACAAAGGCGGCTGGCAGCGCTGGTTCTTCGCCGGCATCGCCATCGCTATCGTGGTGGCGCTGCTGGTCATGATGTACCGCAGCCGCGCCAGCCAGAAAATCGTTAATATCGCCTACGCGCTGATTATCGGCGGCGCGGCGGGCAACCTGTTCGATCGTGCTTATCACGGATTCGTTGTCGACTTTATCGACTTCTATATCGGTGACTGGCACTTCGCCACCTTTAATATCGCTGACTGCGGCATCTGTATCGGCGCCGCGTTAGTGGTGCTGGAGGGCTTTCTCAGCCCCTCCGGCAAACAGGCAAAACAAGGGTAAGACATGACAGTCTCTGTAGAGCGCGACAGCGCGGTGCTGCTGCATTTCACGCTGAAGCTTGAGGATGGCTCCGTCGCGGAGTCAACCTCTGCGTCCGGCAAACCGGCGTTGTTCCGTCTGGGCGACGGCAGCCTTTCCGCTGCGCTGGAGCAGGAGCTGCTGGGACTGAAGGCGGGCGATAAGCACGCTTTTACGCTGGAGCCGGAAGCGGCGTTTGGCGCCGTCAGCCCGGATCTGATCCAGTACTTCTCGCGCCGCGACTTTATTGATGCGGGCGAGCCGGAAGTTGGCGCCATCATGCTCTTTACCGGCATGGGCGGCAGCGAGATGCCCGGTGTGATCCGCGAAATTTCCGGGGATTCCATCACCGTCGATTTCAATCATCCGCTGGCCGGTCATCAGGTTCACTTCGATATCGATGTGCTGGAGGTCAATCCGGTACTGGAGGCAAACGATGCAAATCCTGCTGGCTAACCCGCGCGGCTTCTGCGCCGGCGTCGATCGCGCCATCAGCATTGTCGAGCGCGCGCTGGAGATGTACGGCGCGCCGATCTATGTGCGCCATGAAGTGGTACACAACCGCTACGTGGTGAACAGCCTGCGCGAACGCGGCGCGATCTTTATCGAAGAGATCAGCGAAGTGCCGGATAACGCCATTCTGATTTTCTCGGCGCACGGCGTATCGCAGGCGGTACGCGCCGAAGCGAAAGCGCGCAGCCTGACCATGCTGTTCGACGCTACCTGTCCGCTGGTGACCAAAGTCCATATGGAGGTAGCGCGCGCCAGTCGTAAAGGGGTGGAAGCGATCCTGATCGGCCATGCCGGGCATCCGGAGGTTGAAGGCACCATGGGCCAGTACAGCAACCCGAACGGCGGCATGTATCTGGTGGAGTCGCCGGAAGATGTCTTTAAGCTGCAGGTGAAGGATGAGAGCAATCTCTGCTTTATGACGCAGACCACGCTGTCGGTCGATGACACCTCTGACGTGATCGATGCGCTGCGCGCGCGCTTTCCGGCAATTATTGGCCCGCGTAAAGACGATATCTGCTATGCCACCACCAACCGGCAGGAAGCGGTGCGCGTGCTGGCGCGCGATGCGGAAGTGGTGCTGGTGGTCGGCTCGAAGAACTCCTCCAACTCCAATCGCCTGGCGGAGCTGGCACAGCGCGCCGGCAAGCTGGCGAAACTGATTGACTCTGCGGACGACATCCAGGAAGAGTGGGTAAAAGGCATCGCGTGCATCGGCGTTACCGCTGGCGCATCGGCGCCCGACATCCTGGTACAGCAGGTGATCCAGCGCCTGCGCGAGCTGGGCGGCGAAGCGGCCATCGAGCTCATCGGGCGTGAAGAGAATATCGTGTTTGAAGTGCCGAAAGAGCTGCGCGTCGACGTGCGCAACGTGCAGTAACCCTGCATTTCACCGCTTGCTGAGAGGCCGACGACAGTCGGCCTTTTTTATGGGCGAAAGGGGTGATTGCCCGCCAAAGGAATTGCTTTTACTGATAATCGGTAAGCGCTACCCTGAAATTCTAATTATCCCGGTTTAGTAGTGGCGCATCTGTTAACTGACCGTTAACCTGATTGCGCTTTGCATGCATAGTTTTGTATCAGGAATGAATAAATATGAGTAATTACCGCATTGCCATCGTAGGCGCGTCAGGCCGCATGGGACGCAATCTGATCGAGGCGACGCAGCAGGCGGAGGGCGTCGAGCTGGGCGCCGCGCTGGTGCGCCCCGGATCCTCGCTGACGGGCAGCGACGCTGGCGAACTGGCCGGACTGGGAAAAAACGGCGTTATTATCGCCGACGATTTACGCAGCGTGATGGATGACTTTGACGTGCTGGTGGATTTCACCCGCCCTGAAGGCACGCTGCACTATCTGGCGCTGTGCCGCGAATACAACAAGGCGATGGTGATCGGCACGACCGGTTTCGATGACGCGGGCAAAGCGGCGATTCAGGCTGCCGCCGCCGATATCGGCATTGTCTTCGCCGCCAATTTTAGCGTCGGCGTGAATCTGGTGCTCAAGCTGCTGGAGAAAACGGCGAAGGTCATGGGCGACTACGCCGATATCGAAATCGTCGAAGCGCACCATCGCCATAAGGTCGATGCGCCTTCGGGCACGGCGCTGGCGATGGGCGAAGCGATTGCCGACGCCATGAGCTGGGACTTAAAGGAGCATGCCGTCTACGCGCGTGAAGGTCATACCGGCGAGCGCAAGCCGCAGACTATCGGTTTTGCTACGGTGCGCGCGGGCGACATCGTCGGCGAGCACACAGCGATGTTTGCAGATATCGGCGAGCGCGTTGAGATAACCCACAAGGCTTCAAGCCGCATGACCTTCGCAAATGGCGCGGTTAAGGCAGCATTGTGGCTGAAAGAGAAGAAACCTGGGCTTTACGATATGCGTGATGTGCTGGATTTATCAATGCTGTGAATGTTGTGAACCATCGTGATGTGGTTATTTCAATCGTTAACATATTGATTGAGCAGGGCGATGCTATTATCGCCCTTAATTTTGTTGTTTAAATGGGGGGTTTTTGTCTTTTTAATGTGCGTGTTGCTTAAAAATAGATGTTTTCTCTACCTGTGTGGCTAAGAAAAGCGGTTTTTTGACCATTTGGTCAAAAATAGTAGCCTCTTCAGTGCGGTTTTATCTTATTTCTTTCAGGCAACCGTTTATTCTTACCGTTAATGTCTCTTTTTTGCGACTTATTGCTGTGTTTCCTCTCCAGTGACTCAAAAAACACTAAAAAATCACGCTTCAGGGTAGACAAGCCTGAGAGCGATCATTAGAATGCGCGCAATTTGCCAAAAATCGACCACACAGGCGGTTTTTGCCTTGATTCAGGGCCAAATTTTGAATTAATATGCAAATATTGTGACTGTTTATTCCCTGGAGGATGTTTTGATTAAGTCAGCGCTCTTGGTTCTGGAAGACGGAACCCAATTCCACGGTCGGGCCATAGGGGCAACGGGATCGGCAGTGGGGGAAGTCGTTTTCAATACGTCAATGACCGGTTATCAAGAAATACTCACTGATCCCTCCTATTCCCGCCAGATCGTCACCCTCACTTATCCCCATATCGGCAATGTCGGCGTCAACGCCGCTGACGCAGAATCCACACAAATTCACGCGCAAGGCCTGGTCATTCGCGACCTGCCTCTGATTGTCAGCAACTTCCGCAGCGAAGAGAGCCTGTCAGCTTACCTGCAGCGCAATAACGTGGTGGGCATCGCCGATATCGACACCCGCAAGCTGACGCGCCTGCTGCGTGAAAAAGGGGCGCAAAACGGCTGCATCATCGCGGGCGACAACCCCGACGCGGCGCTGGCGCTGCAGAAAGCGCAGGCGTTCCCAGGGCTGAAAGGGATGGATCTGGCGAAAGAAGTCACAACGGCGGAGACCTATAGCTGGCAGCAGGGCTCCTGGACGCTGAACGAGGGGCTGCCGCAGGCGAAGCGCGCGGAAGCGCTGCCCTATCACGTTGTGGCCTACGATTACGGCGTAAAATTCAATATCTTCCGCATGCTGGTAGACCGCGGCTGTCGACTGACGGTGGTGCCGGCGCAGACGCCTGCCGAAGAGGTGCTGAAACTTAATCCAGACGGAATTTTCCTCTCTAACGGACCGGGTGACCCGGAGCCGTGCGATTACGCCATCAGCGCCATCAAAACCTTCCTCGAAACCGAAATTCCGGTGTTCGGCATCTGCCTTGGCCACCAGCTGCTGGCGCTGGCGAGCGGTGCGAAAACGGTGAAGATGAAGCTCGGCCATCACGGCGGCAACCATCCTGTGCAGGATCTCGACAACAACTGCGTCATGATCACCGCGCAAAACCACGGCTTTGCCGTCGATGACGCCAGCCTGCCGGCGAACCTGCGCGTGACGCACATTTCGCTGTTCGACAAAACGGTGCAGGGCATTCACCGCACCGATAAACCAGCGTTCAGCTTCCAGGGACATCCGGAAGCGAGCCCGGGCCCGCACGACGCCGCGCCGCTGTTCGATCACTTTATCGAGCTGATCGAAGCCTACCGTTCGAAAGCTAAGTAATCAGGAGCCAGAAAATGCCGAAACGTACAGATATAAAATCCATCCTGATCCTTGGCGCAGGCCCGATTGTTATCGGCCAGGCCTGTGAGTTTGACTACTCTGGCGCGCAGGCGTGTAAGGCGCTGCGCGAAGAGGGCTATCGCGTCATTCTGGTCAACTCCAACCCGGCGACCATTATGACCGACCCGGAGATGGCCGATGCGACCTATATCGAGCCGATTCACTGGGAAGTGGTACGCAAAATTATCGAAAAAGAGCGCCCGGATGCGGTGCTGCCGACCATGGGCGGCCAGACCGCGCTGAACTGCGCGCTGGAGCTGGAGCGTCAGGGCGTGCTGGAAGAGTTCGGCGTCACCATGATTGGCGCCACGGCTGATGCCATCGATAAAGCAGAAGATCGCCGCCGCTTCGACGTGGCGATGAAAAGCATCGGACTGGATACGGCGCGTTCAGGCATCGCCCATACCATGGAAGAAGCGCTGGCCGTGGCTGAAGAGGTTGGCTTCCCATGCATTATTCGTCCCTCGTTCACCATGGGCGGCACCGGCGGCGGCATCGCCTATAACCGTGAAGAGTTTGAAGAGATCTGCGAACGCGGGCTCGACCTCTCGCCGACCAACGAGCTGCTGATCGATGAGTCGCTGATTGGCTGGAAAGAGTATGAGATGGAGGTGGTGCGCGACAAAAATGACAACTGCATCATCGTCTGCTCTATCGAAAACTTCGACGCCATGGGCATTCACACCGGCGACTCCATCACCGTCGCGCCAGCGCAGACGCTGACCGATAAAGAGTATCAGATCATGCGTAACGCCTCGCTGGCGGTGCTGCGTGAAATCGGCGTGGAAACCGGTGGCTCCAACGTACAGTTCTCGGTCAACCCGAAAGACGGCCGCCTGATCGTTATCGAAATGAACCCGCGCGTCTCGCGCTCCTCGGCGCTCGCCTCTAAGGCGACGGGCTTCCCCATCGCTAAAGTGGCGGCCAAGCTGGCGGTCGGCTTTACGCTGGATGAGCTGATGAACGACATTACAGGCGGCCTGACGCCGGCGTCGTTTGAACCCTCTATCGACTATGTCGTGACCAAAATCCCGCGCTTTAACTTCGAGAAATTCGCCGGCGCGAACGACCGCCTGACGACCCAGATGAAATCGGTCGGCGAGGTAATGGCGATTGGCCGCACCTTCCAGGAGTCGATGCAGAAAGCGCTGCGCGGTCTGGAAGTCGGCGCTACCGGCTTCGACCCGAAAGTGCATCTTGACGATGCCGATGCGCTGACCCGCATTCGCCGCGAGCTGAAAGATGCAGGCGCCGATCGTATCTGGTATATCGCCGATGCGTTCCGCGCCGGCATGTCGGTCGACGGCGTCTTCAACCTGACCAATATCGATCGCTGGTTCCTGGTGCAGATTGAAGAGCTGGTGCGTCTGGAAGAGCAGGTGGCACGCGAGGGCGTCAACGGCCTGAGCCAGCCGTTCCTGCGCGCGCTGAAGCGTAAAGGCTTTGCCGATGCGCGTTTGGCTGCGCTGGCAGGCGTCTCGGAAGGGGAGATCCGCAAGCTGCGTCAGCAGTACAACCTGCATCCGGTCTATAAGCGCGTCGATACCTGCGCCGCCGAGTTCGCCACCGATACCGCCTATATGTACTCCACCTATGAAGAGGAGTGCGAGGCGAACCCGAATCAGGATCGCGACAAGATTATGGTGCTGGGCGGCGGGCCAAACCGCATCGGGCAGGGCATCGAGTTTGACTACTGCTGCGTGCACGCCGCGCTGGCGCTGCGCGAAGATGGTTTCGAAACCATTATGGTGAACTGCAACCCGGAAACGGTTTCTACCGACTACGACACCTCTGATCGTCTCTACTTCGAGCCGGTCACGCTGGAAGACGTGCTGGAGATCGTGCGCATCGAGCAGCCGAAAGGCGTGATCGTGCAGTACGGCGGCCAGACGCCGCTGAAGCTGGCGCGCGCGCTGGAAGCCGCAGGCGTGCCGGTTATCGGCACCAGCCCGGACGCGATTGACCGCGCCGAAGATCGCGAGCGCTTCCAGCAGGCGGTCGATCGCCTGAACCTGAAGCAGCCGGCTAACGCCACCGTTACCACGCTGGAGCAGGCGGTTGAGAAAGCGGCCAGCCTCGGCTATCCGCTGGTGGTGCGTCCTTCTTATGTGCTGGGCGGCCGCGCGATGGAGATCGTCTACGACGAGATCGACCTCAAGCGCTACTTCCAGACCGCCGTCTCCGTCTCCAACGATGCGCCGGTGCTGCTGGATCGCTTCCTGGACGACGCGGTCGAGGTGGACGTGGACGCGATCTGCGACGGCGAGCGCGTGCTGATTGGCGGCATCATGGAGCACATCGAGCAGGCAGGCGTCCACTCGGGCGACTCCGCCTGTTCGCTGCCCGCCTACACGCTGAGCCAGGAGATTCAGAACGTGATGCGTCAGCAGGTCGAGCGCCTGGCGTTCGAACTCAACGTGCGCGGTCTGATGAACGTGCAGTTCGCGGTGAAGGACAACGAGGTTTACCTGATTGAGGTCAACCCACGCGCGGCGCGTACCGTGCCGTTCGTCTCTAAAGCCACCGGCGTGCCGCTGGCGAAAGTCGCGGCGCGCGTCATGGCGGGCAAAACGCTGGCCGAGCAGGGCGTCACGAAAGAGGTGATCCCGCCGTACTACTCGGTAAAAGAGGTGGTGCTGCCGTTCAATAAATTCCAGGGCGTGGATCCCATTCTCGGCCCGGAAATGCGCTCCACCGGCGAAGTGATGGGCGTGGGCCGTACCTTTGCCGAAGCCTTCTCGAAGGCGATGCTGGGCGCCCAGAGCAATATGAAGAAGAGCGGCCGCGCGCTGCTGTCGGTCCGCGAAGGCGATAAGAAGCGCATCGTCGATCTGGCGGCCAAGCTGCTGAAGTTTGGCTTTGAGCTGGATGCCACCCATGGTACCGCCGTGGTGCTGGGTGAAGCGGGCATTAATCCGCGTCTGGTGAATAAGGTGCACGAAGGCCGCCCGCATATTCAGGATCGCCTGAAGAACGGCGAATATACCTATATCGTCAACACCACTGCCGGTCGTCAGGCGATTGAGGATTCGCGCGTTATTCGTCGCAGCGCGCTGCAGTATAAAGTGCACTACGACACTACGCTGAACGGCGGTTTCGCCACGGCGATGTCGCTGAATGCGGATCCAACGGAAAAAGTGATTTCCGTACAGGAAATGCACGCGCTTATTAACGGTTAATTTCCGTGCATAATTAAACGGCCCTCCGGGGCCGTTTTTTTTATTTTTTTATCAGCAGCTTTGATAATAAATAACTAAAAACGATTAAAGTTTTGCGCATTTGTCTTTAGGATTAGCGCACCATGCTATTGCGATAATTTTCTGTAAAAATCGCACAAATTTATAAAGCGAAAGCCTGTCTGCTCAACGTAATATCTCGCCGCCTATTCTTCCGGGCCAATCAGGGATTTATAAAAAAATGAAAATGCGTGCTTTCACACTGAGCGCTATTGCTGCGTTAATGGCGGCTGCGCCCATTGCCAGCCAGGCTGAAGTTACTCTGCTTAAACAAGATCCGCAGGCGGGCAATCCGCTGAGCCGACTGAACTTCACCGTGGGCGGCAGTATTCGCCCGCAGTTCGAACACCAGACCGGCGTCAACGATAAATCTTTCAAGCGTAATGGCTTTGACGGCGGCACCCGCTTCCGCTTCGCCGCTGACTATTATCTGTTCGACGATATTAGCTGGGCCAGCTACTACGAGGTGGGCGTTAATATTCCCGCCGTATTCGACTGGGATAACCACTATAAAGATGGCGCCAACGACACCACGCGTCGCCAGCTCTATACCGGCCTGAAAAGCAAAACCTGGGGCGAAATCTATTTCGGCCAGCAGAACAGCGTTTTCTATGATGTTGTCGGCGCGAAGACCGATATCTGGGATTACGACATGAAAGGCCAGGCGCCGGGCAACGGCATCAGCGGCGACTACGACGGCTCTTACCGTTCGCGCAAGCAGCTGAAGTATAAAAATACCTTCGGCGCGGTCGACCTCTACGCCTCTTATCTGTTCAGCGACAACGAATATCTGCCGGGCAACGGCCTGCGCTACAAGCGTAAAGGCGGCGGTTCACTGGGCGTGGATTACCATATTACCGACGACCTGACCTGGGGCACAGCGTGGAACTATACCCGCGCGGAGATGCGTAATCCGGGTAATAGCGACAGCGGCGACTATAACCAGAATATCTACGGCACTGCACTAAGCTGGAAGCCGGGCAACTGGACGCTCTCCGCGGGCGGCGGCTGGTATCAAAACTTCCTGCTGACTAAGCGCAGCAACGTTAACGACTATTTTGCTGATGACGCCTGGGGCCTGGAATACTTCGCTGGCTATAAAATCCCGGTCAAGCAGTACGGTCTGAAAGCGGTGCAGCCTTACGTAATGGGCGATCGTCTGGAGTATGTTAACGGCCGTAACTACCAGCGCATCGACAACGGCGTGGGCGTTACGCTGTTCCTCGACTACGGTTTCCGCGTCGACTACGAACACGTCTTCACCTCCAGCACCGACAACCTGGGCGATATGAACCTGGTGCGTCTGCGCTACGATTTCTAATCGTCAAAAAGATAGCGGCTCCCGAGGGAGCCGTTTTTTCAGGGGGCCAGTGCCGCGTCATCAAGCGGATCGGGGCCAAATCGGTTGGGGCCGACCGTGCCGCGCAGGCAGAAATAAATCAGCAGCAGCAGCGTGCCCAGCAGCGGAATGAGCATAATCAGCAGCCACCAGCCAGAGCGATCGAGGTCGTGCAGACGACGTACGCCGACGGCGACAGAGGGGATCAGGACGACAACGGAGTAGATGAGCGAAAGCAGCCCCTGGTCAGAAAAAACCTTCAGTCCGATCAGTTCATCGACTGCGCTGCAGGCCAGCGAAATCAGCGTGCTGAATAATAAAAACAGCCAGAACGTTTTGCGACGACAGCGACCGTTAACAACCGCGTACATTTTCAAAACCGTCAGATAGTGATTCACTTTATGGGTCCTTTTTTTAGTCAAATCAGAGCAGCGGTTCCTGTCAGGTCAAGGTGAAACGCGCTATTCCCGCCCTTGTGCCAGGTAACCTATTTTATCTGGCGGCTTAGGGTGCCGCACAGGAAAAAAGCGGTGTAAAACTCTGCTGAGTAATAAAAATGCGGTGGCATTAGCCCTTTACGTAATTACACTCTTCCCCCTATCGACGAAAGTTTCGCCTTTACGTATGATGGCGCGAATTTTTTATCTGTGAGTCTCTTAACATGATTAGTCTGATCGCGGCATTAGCAGCAGATCGCGTCATTGGTATGGAAGGTGCCATGCCGTGGAACCTGCCTGCGGATTTGGCGTGGTTTAAACGTAACACCCTGAATAAGCCGGTGATTATGGGTCGTCTGACCTTTGAATCTATCGGTCGTCCGCTGCCAGGACGCCTTAATATCGTGGTCAGCAGCCAACCGGGCGCGACGGAAGGCGTCACCTGGGTGACCTCGCTGGATGAGGCGATTAAAGCGGCCGGCGACGTGCCGGAGATAATGGTGATTGGCGGCGGGCGGATCTACGAACAGATGCTGAAGCGCGCCGATCGTCTCTATCTCACCCATATTGACGCCGAGGTAGAAGGGGACACGCAGTTCCCGGATTACGAACCGGATGAATGGCAATCGACCTTTAGCGAGTTTCACGACGCCGACGGGCAGAACTCCCACAGCTACTGCTTCGAAATCCTCGATCGTCGCTAAGCGTTAATCAGCAAAACGCCTTGTTGAAGGGCATTTGGCAAATGATTAAAACGCTTGCAAGTGGTAGACCGGGCTAGGAGAGCAAAGCGTTCCACGCCATGGATGGCGTGGGCCGAGCGAGCATGGATGCCTTGAGCGACTTTGCGATCGAGCCCGGTCTACCGCGTCGGCACTATTTCACGCCTTGTCTAACGACAAGGCGTTTTCTTTTTCGCCTCTCTCAGGCGGACTGCTGCGGCGGGACGCTGTCGGTTATAGACGACTGACGGCTGGAGGGCTGCGTATAGTAGCGCTGGCTTTCCCAGTGCAGCAGCGTCAGCACGCCGCCCCAGCAACAGCCGGTATCCAGGCCGATCACGCCGGGCGGTGTGCCTTTGCCCTCCAGCGAGGCCCAGTGGCCGAACACCTGCGTGTAGTCTTCAGGCAGCTTGCCAGGGATGGTAAACCAGGGCCTGAGCGGCGGCGGCGCGGAGTCCGGCGCCTCTTTGCAAATCATATCGAGCTGGCCGTTGGGGAAGCAGAGGCGCATGCGCGTCAGAGCATTGGCGGAAAAGCGCAGGCGCGCCAGGCCACTTAGCTCTGGCGTCCAGTTATTCGGCATGTCACCGTACATGGCATCCAGAAACAGCGGGTAGCTGTCGCTGGAGAGCACCGCCTCCAGCTCGCGCGCGCAGGTCTGCGCCGTCTCTAAATCCCACTGTGGCGTGATGCCGGCGTGCGCCATTACCAGCTTCTTCTCTTCATCGACCTGCAACAGCGGCTGGCGGCGCAGCCAGTTAAGCAGTTCGTCGGCGTCCTCCGCTTCGAGCAGCGGCGTCAGGCGATCCTTGGGTTTGTTGCGGCTGATGCCGGCGAACACCGCCAGCAAATGCAAATCATGATTGCCCAGCACCAGACGCACGCTCTCGCCGAGCGATTTTACATAGCGCAGCACCTCAAGCGAATCCGGGCCGCGCGCGACCAGGTCGCCGGTCAGCCACAGCGTATCCTGCTCAGGCGAAAAGTCGACCTGCTTCAGCAGAGCGCGCAGCTCATCGTAACAACCGTGAACGTCGCCAATCAGATATGTGCTCATAGAGAATTATCCGCAATAAAAAACCGCGCCCGGCAGAGCCGGGCGAAGGGTGAAAAGATCAGTGTATATGGGTTTCTACGGCGAGGCGGAACACCGGGATGTCGATGTGGAAGGTTTCCCCGTCCTCATCCTGCATCACATAGTGCCCCTGCATGGTGCCCATCGGCGTTTCGATAACAGCGCCGCTGGTGTACTGAAATTCGCTGCCGGGTGCAATCACGGGCTGCTCGCCGACCACGCCTTCGCCCTGAACTTCGGTTTCGCGCCCGTTGCCGTTAGTGATGAGCCAGTAGCGACCCAGCAGCTGTACGGCGTTTCGACCCAGATTGCGGATGGTTATGGTATAGGCAAAGACAAAGCGCTCCTCTTCCGGTGAAGATTGAGAAGCGATATAGAGGCTTTGTACCTGAACAGACATCCGGGCCGATTCACTCATGCGTTACTCCAGCGGTTCAACGTTGTGCGTCGCCAGCCAGTTGGCCAACTGACAGTATTGCGCCACCGACACGTTTTCCGCGCGTAGTCCTGCATCAATGCCCAGCTCTTCCAGCGCGCCAGCGGTGAACAGATAGCCGAGGCTGTTGCGCAGGGTTTTGCGGCGCTTGCCGAAGGCTTCGGTGGTGATGCGGCTCAGTACGCGAATATCACTGACCGGATGCGGCGGTTCCACAAACGGCACCAGGCGCACCACTGCCGAATCCACTTTCGGCGGCGGTGTAAAAGCGTGCGGCGGCACTTCAAGTACCGGGATAACCTGACAATAATATTGCGCCATCACGCTGAGGCGGCCATAGGCTTTACTGCCTGGCCCGGCGACGAGGCGGTTGACCACCTCTTTCTGCAGCATGAAGTGCATATCTTTAATCGAACCAGTATAGCTGAAAAGGTGAAACATCAGCGGGGTCGAAATATTGTAGGGCAGGTTGCCAAAGACGCGCAGCGGCTGGCCTTTTTCTTTCGCCAGCGCGGCGAAATCGAAGCTCATCGCATCCTGCTGATAGATCGTTAGCTTCGGACCGAGGAACGGATGCGTCTGCAGACGTGCGGCCAGATCGCGGTCCAGCTCGACCACCGTTAAGGCGTCGAGGCGCTCGCCGACCGGTTCGGTCAGCGCGCCGAGGCCAGGGCCGATCTCCACCAGCGCTTCGCTGCGCTGCGGATGGATGGCGGAGACAATGCTGTCGATAATGTACTGATCGTTCAGGAAGTTCTGCCCGAAACGTTTACGGGCGTAGTGCCCCTGATGGACGCGATTATTCATTACTGCTCTTGATCATAGTGATGGCGAGGTTAAGCGCCGTAATAAAGCTGCCCGGCTCCGCCTGGCCCAGACCGGCCAGCTCAAGCGCGGTGCCGTGGTCGACGGAGGTACGGATAAAGGGCAGGCCGAGGGTGATATTCACCGCGCGGCCAAACCCCTGAAATTTTAGCACCGGCAAACCCTGATCGTGATACATCGCCAGCACCGCATCGGCGTGCTGCAGATATTTCGGCTGGAAAAGGGTATCGGCCGGCAGTGGCCCGGTAAGCTGGATGCCCTGTTCACGCAGGGAGTCGAGCGCCGGAATAATGGTATCGATCTCTTCGCGTCCCATATGGCCGCTCTCGCCTGCATGGGGATTGAGCCCGCAGACAAAGATATGCGGCTGAGGGATGGCGAACTTCTGCTGCAGATCGCGATGCAGGATGGTAATGACCTCGCGCAGGCTGGCGTGGGTAATCGCCGCAGAGACATCTTTCAGCGGCAGATGCGTGGTCGCCAGCGCGACGCGCAGTTCTTCGGTCGCCAGCATCATCACGACGCGATGACCGCCGGCGCGGTCGGCGAAGAATTCGGTATGGCCGGTAAAAGGAATGCCGGCATCGTTAATCACGCCTTTATGCACCGGGCCGGTGATCAGCGCGGCGAATTCGCCGTTCAGGCAGCCGTCGCAGGCGCGCGCCAGGGTCGCCAGCACATAGGCGCTGTTGGCTGGCTGGAGTTCGCCTGGCGTAACCGGCTGCGCGGTCTCTATCGGCAGAATCGTCAGCGAGCCGGCCTGCTGCGGCTGCGCCGCAAGACCGGGCTGATAGTCGCGCAGCGTCAGCGGCAAGCCGAGCTGAGCGGCGCGCGCAAGCAGCAGCTGCGGCGACGCGCAGACCACCAGTTCAACCGGCCAGCTTTGCTGAGCCAGCTGAATGGCGAGATCGGGGCCAATCCCGGCGGGTTCGCCGGGCGTAATAACGACGCGATAATTACTGGGCATTGCCGTCCAGGATTTTCACGTAGGCGCTGGCGCGCTGTTCCTGCATCCAGGTCTGCGCTTCTTCGGCAAACTTGCGGTTGAACAGCAGGCGATAGGCACGCTCTTTCTGCGCCGCGTCGGTCTTGTCGACCTGACGGGTATCCAGCAGCTGAATCAGGTGCCAGCCGAAAGAGGAGTGAACCGGCTGGCTGGTCTGGCCCTTCTGCAGCTGCAGCAGGGCGTCGCGGAATGCCGGATCGAAGGCTTCCGGTGAGGACCAGCCCAGATCGCCGCCCTGATTGGCGGAGCCCGGGTCGTCGGAGAACTGTTTCGCTGCCGCCGCGAAGCTGGTTTTACCGCTGCGGATATCGGCGGCGATCTGTTCCAGCTTCGCGCGTGCCTGCTCATCGGTCAGGATCGGCGACGGTTTGATCAGGATATGGCGCGCGTGCACTTCGGTAACGGAGATGTTTTTGCTCTCGCCGCGCAGGTCGTTGACCTTCAGGATATGAAAGCCGACGCCGGAGCGGATTGGGCCGACGATATCGCCTTTTTTCGCCGAGGAGAGCGCCTGCGCGAACAGGGTCGGCAGCTCTTCGATTTTGCCCCAGCCCATGTTGCCGCCTTTCAGCGCCTGCGGATCGGCGGAGTAGGTCACGGCCAGCTTGCCGAAATCCGCGCCGCCTTTCAGTTCGCCAACCAGCTGCTTAGCCAGCGCTTCCTGATCGTCGACCTGCTGCTGCGTCGGGTTTTCCGGCAGCGGCAGCAGAATCTGGCTGACGTTCAGCTCGGTGCCCTGTGCGTTTTGCGCGCCAACCTGGGTTGCCAGCGTATCGACTTCCTGCGGCAGGATGGTGACACGACGACGCACTTCATTGTTACGAACTTCGGCAATCAGCATCTCTTTGCGGATCTGGCTGCGGTAGTCGCTGTAGTTGACGCCGTCGTAGGCCAGGCGGCTGCGCAGCTGATCGAGGCTCATACGGTTCTGCGCGGCGATATTGCCGATCGCCTGGTCGAGTTGCTGATCGCTGATCTGCAGGCCCGCTTTTTCGCCCATCTGCAGGATGATGTTGTCCATGATCTGACGTTCAAGGATCTGATGACGCAGCGTCTTGTCGTCCGGCAGCTGCTGTCCGGCCTGCTGCGCCTGCGCCTTTACGGTGCGCAGCATATTGTCAACGTCACTCTCCAGAACGACGCCGTTATTCACAACGGCAGCGACTTTATCAACCACTTGTGGTGCTGCGAACGCGGTGTTGGCGGCTATCGCCACACCCAGAATCAGCATTCTCCAGTTCTTCATACTTTTTCCATAGTTGTTTCCGCAGTGCGGGAATTACCAGTCAAACATCGCAACATCAGAAAGCGCGCTGGTAAGGGATAATGCCCTGGCGCAGCATCTGATCGGTGCCTAAGCCATAACCGGAGCTCAAACCACGCAGCTCAATGTTGAATGAGATTTGGTTGTCATACTTACTGTCAAATCGCGATCCACTATATTCCCAACCATTAATTTTACGCTCATAGCCAACGCGGATTGCGTAGCAACATGAACTATATTGCAAACCAAGCATCTGCTCGGCTGGTTTGTTGTTGCGCGTATCATAGTAATAAGCTCCAACTACAGACCAGGCATCAGCAATTGGCCAGCTGGAGGTCACACCTGCTTGCGAAATCCCTTTTTCATAGATTCGCTTGTAATTTGGATCGGTAAGTAACGCCGAACCATTTAAGGCGGATGCAACATATTCTGGGCTGCTATAGCGATAGCTCAACTGCAAAACTCGGTCCGCATCACGGCGATACTCTAGCACCGCGTTGCCCTGTGATATGTTATCAAGGCGAGTATCATACTGCAGTCCGCCACGTACCCCCCAGCGATCGCTCACTTTCCAGTACGTATCGCCAGCCCAAACCAAGCTGCCGGTATCGTCTTCTTCATTTGTTTGGTTCGCACCAGTCTGCGAAGGCGTGAACGAGTAAATTTGACCAAACGAAATGTTAAATCGTTCAACCAGATCCTGATCATAAATGCGTGTGGTAACACCAGTCGCCATTTGGTTAGCGGATGCTATACGATCCAGACCGCTATAGGTGCGATCGCGGAACAGGCCGGTATAATCAGTTTGCAACAGTGTTGAATCGTATGGATAGATATCGCTTTGGTTGCGGTAGGGAATATAAAGATACTGAATACGCGGTTCCAGCGTCTGGGTGTAGCCTTCAGCCCAATCCATACTACGATCAAAGACCAGTCGTCCGTCAACCTTGAACTGCGGCATCGTACGGTTTACTGAATTTTTAAGGTGATTTACACCCAAGGTATCGATGGAATTATTATAATAATCGACGCTATTTTGTTCATAATGCGTTGCCAGAAACTTAGCTTCAGTATCCAGACTCGCCCAACCGTTTGACAAGGGCAAATCGAGCGTAGGTTCAATATGCAAACGTGTTGCATCAGGCATTCGCTCATTCACATTCGTGAATTTAACCGCCTGTGCAAATATACGACCATCAAACGGCCCTATGTCATTCTGATAGAAGTTCAAATCTAACTGTGGCTGCGCACGATAAACGTTAACACTGCTCGTATCACCGAATACCTGGAAATCTCTGCTGGAGAGCGTGGCGTCCCAGTTAGTGTCGGCGTAGCCAATGCTGAATTTTTGCAACGCATAACCGTCGGTTGAACTGTAATATTTTGAGTCGAGATCGTTAAAGTAAT
Source organism: Pantoea phyllosphaerae (assembly GCF_051025595.1). Taxonomy (NCBI): domain Bacteria; kingdom Pseudomonadati; phylum Pseudomonadota; class Gammaproteobacteria; order Enterobacterales; family Erwiniaceae; genus Pantoea; species Pantoea phyllosphaerae. The sequence goes on along the minus strand of NZ_JBPFDE010000014.1, from coordinate 69,632 downwards.
AAGGGTCACTAACCTTGGTATAGTCACCGTAGAAGCGCCAGTGCTGATCGTAGACTCCGGCGTGGCGCCAGTAGAAGAGCCAGCGGTCATTGCTCTTATCTTCCGCGATGCTGCGCGCCGCTTTGTCTTTATCGTACTGATTGTCCGACGGCAGATAGTCGAACTCCATCAGGCCAGCGCCGAACTGCGTCAGGTAGCGGAATTCGTTTTCCAGCTGCATGCCGCGCTTCGACATGTAGTGCGGCGTAATGGTAGCGTCCGCCTGCGGCGCGATGTTCCAGTAGTAGGGCAGGATAAACTCGAACCCTTTGCTGCTACCATATTTCGCGTTCGGGATCAGGAAACCGGAGCGGCGACGATCGCCAATCGGTAGCTGCAGATAGGGGCTATAGAAGATCGGCACCGCGCCCAGCTTAAAGCGGGCATTCCAGATCTCCGCCACCTCTTCTTCGCGATCCTGGATCACCTGCGATCCCACCACGCTCCAGCTGTTGTAGCCGGGCAGGCATGAGGTGAAACTGCCGTTTTCCAGAATGGTGTAGCGGTTATCGGCGCGCTGCTTCATCAGCTCGGCGTCGCCGCGTCCCTGACGACCCACCATCTGGTAGTTGCCGTTCCAGACGTTGGTATCTTTAGTGTTCAAATTGGACCAGGCTTTCGGCCCCTTCAGGATGACCTGATTGTCGTCATAGCGCACATTCCCCAGCGCGTCGACGGTACGAACCGGCGTGGTTTGTCCTTCCTGCTGGCGCTGATGCAGCTGCATCTCATCTGACTGCAGGCGGCTGTTGCCCTGCTGTACCTCTACATTGCCGGTGAATACCGCGTCGTCCGGATAGTTTCCCTTTGCCGCGTCGGAATGAATCGTGACCGGCAGCTGGTTCGTCTGGCCAGTGACCAGCGGGCGATTATAGCTCGGTACGCCCAGCATACACTGCGACATAAGATCGTCGGCCAGGGCAGACTGACTGGATATCGCTGCGCCAATCATGGTGGCCAGCAGGGTAGGTAGTCGTTTATTCATACGCGGTATCGAGAATTCCATGAAAACTGGCATCATGCCGACAATCGGCTCAGAGACTAACGTACTGCCCGGCGTTGTGCCAGTGTTAATCCGTGTCTGTCCGCGTTGCCGTTAGGCGCTGGGATAAATGACAGGTATGATAATGCAATTTTCAGCCGCAAGCATGGCGAATTGAGGAGTTTATGCGCTACTGGGGAAAAGTTATTGGGCTGGTGCTGGGGCTACTTTCCGGCGCCGGTTTTTGGGGCATTGTGTTCGGCCTGGCGATTGGCCATTTGATCGATAAGGTTCGCGGCGCAAAGGGACAGGCCTGGTTCGCGAATAACCAAACCCGGCAGACGCTGTTTTTTTTGACCACTTTTCAGGTGATGGGCCACCTGACCAAATCGAAAGGGCGCGTTACCGAAGCCGATATTCAAATCGCTTCTTTATTAATGGATCGCATGCAGCTGCACGGCGAGGCCCGCACTGCCGCGCAGCGCGCCTTCCGCGAAGGCAAGCAGGGTGACTACCCGCTGCGTAGCAAGCTGCGAGAGCTGCGCAGCGCCTGTTTCGGCCGCTTTGATTTGATTCGGATGTTTCTGGAAATTCAGATTCAGGCCGCCTTCGCCGACGGCTCGCTACATCCGAACGAGCGTCAGGTGCTCTACGTGATCGCCGAAGAGCTCGGCATCTCGCGCATTCAGTTCGATCAGTTTCTGCGCATGATGGAGGGCGGCCAGCAGTTCGGCGGCGGGCAAGGCGCAGGCTATCAGCAGGCGCAGCGCGGGCCGACGCTGGAAGATGCCTGCAGCGTGCTGGGGGTGAAAAGCAGCGATGACGCCACCACCATCAAGCGCGCTTACCGCAGGCTGATGAGCGAGCATCATCCCGACAAGCTGGTGGCGAAAGGCCTGCCGCCGGAGATGATGGAGATGGCGAAGCAGAAGGCGCAGGAGATCCAGGCGGCTTACGATCTGATTCGCCGCGAGAAAGGCTTTAAGTAGCGCGCGGGCCCGCTTAAAAATCGGCGGGCTGGCGGAAGGTCATGCTGTTGCCGAACGCCGGATGGGTGATGGTCAGCGACTCAGCATGCAGCAGCAGGCGCGGTGCCCGGGCTTTCGCCTCGGGATGGGCGTAAAAGCCGTCGCCCAGGATAGGATGGCCCAGCGCCAGCATATGCACGCGCAGCTGGTGTGAACGGCCGGTGATCGGTTTCAGCGCCACGCGCGCGCTGTTGTCCTCCAGATACGCCAGCACTTCATATTCGGTCTGCGCCGCTTTGCCGGTTTCAAAGCAGACTTTCTGTTTGGGCCGGTTCGGCCAGTCGCAGATCAGCGGCAGATCGATGACCCCTTTTTCCGCTGCCGGATGGCCCCAGACGCGCGCCACGTAGCTTTTTGACGGCTCGCGCTCGCGAAACTGGCGCTTCAGCTCGCGCTCCGCTGCCTTGGTTAAGGCGACCGCCAGCACGCCGCTGGTGGCCATATCGAGGCGATGCACCGATTCCGCCTGCGGGTAGTCGCGCTGAATGCGCGTCATTACGCTGTCTTTGTGCTCTTCCAGACGGCCAGGCACCGACAGCAGCCCGCTCGGCTTGTTGACCACCATAATGTGCGCATCCTGATAGAGGATGTGCAGCCAGGGCTCGCGCGGCGGATTGTAGGGTTCCATGATGTATTCGCTTTCTGTCTAAAGTAAAAGGGAGCTGTATGGCCCTAAAGATTGTTAACAAGGTGCGGATGCAGGTGACATAGACCGATCGCAAAGACGCAAAAAGCGTCATCCCTGACAGCTCGGCCCGCGCAATTACGCCCCTCATCCCTGAGGTGCGCCCGTTACCGGGCCAACGCGCCGCGTTGTTCAAAAACGCTCCCGGCGTTTTTGTCCCTTGCGCGGGACGCTTTGCTCTTCGGTCTATGCCACCTGCATTTTGATTTTGTGACAGTCTAAAGGGCCAAATGGCCCCAAAGATTACTGATGCGTCACCACGATCAGGCGCAGCGCGTCGAGACGCCAGTTGGCCTCGCTGAGGCTCTCCAGCACCTGCTGGCGGTTGCTCTCCAGCGCCTCAATCTCATCTTCGCGGATGTTCGGGTTGACCGCTTTCAACGCCTCAAGACGCGACAGCTCCGCGCCCAGCTTCTCATCCGCTTCGGCGCGCGCCGCGGCGATCAGCGCCTGCGCTTCCGGCACCACTTTCTCTTCCGCCTGCACCAGAATCGCGTGCACATCCTGCTGCACCGCGTTGACCAGCTTGCTGCCGGTGTGGCGATTCACCGCGTTGAGCTGGCGGTTAAAGCTTTCAAACTCTACCTTGCCCGCCAGGTTGGTGCCGTTGCGATCCAGCAGCATACGGATCGGCGTCGGCGGCAGGAAGCGCGTCAGCTGCAGATGCTTCGGCGCCTGCGCCTCGACCACGTAGATCATCTCCACCAGCAGCGTGCCGACCGGCAGCGCCTTGTTTTTCAGCAGCGACAGCGCGCAGCTGCCGGTGTCGCCGGAGAGGATCAGATCCAGGCCGTTGCGGATCAGCGGATGCTCCCAGGTGATGAACTGGGTATCTTCGCGCGACAGCGCCTGGTCACGGTTAAAGGTGATGGTGCAGCCATCTTCCGGCAGGCCGGGGAAATCGGGCACCAGCATATGGTCGGACGGCGTCAGCACGATCAGGTTATCGCTGCGATCCTCCTGATTTATGCCGACGATATCAAACAGGTTCAGCGCGAAGTTCACCAGCTCGGTATCGTTGTCCTGCGCGGCGATCTCCGCCGCCAGCGCCTGTGCCGCCTCGCCGCCGTTGGAGTTGAGCTCCAGCAGACGGTCGCGACCCTGTTCCAGCTGCGACTTCAGCGATTCGTGCTGCTTGCGGCACTCGGCGATAAACTCATCCAGGCCCTCGCTGTTTTCCGGCGCGGCGAGGAAGTCGATCAGCGGCTGATGCACGCTGTCGTAGATGGTGCGGCCGGTCGGACAGGTGTGCTCGAAGGCGTCGAGCCCTTCGTGGTACCAGCGCAGCAGCACCGCCTGGGCGGTTTTCTCCAGCCAGGGCACCATGATCTGAATATCGTGCGCCTGGCCAATACGATCGAGACGGCCGATGCGCTGCTCCAGCAGATCCGGGTTAAACGGCAGGTCGAACATCACCAGACGGCTGGCGAACTGGAAGTTGCGCCCTTCAGAACCGATTTCGGAGCAGAGCAGCACCTGCGCGCCGTTCTCTTCCGAGGCGAACCAGGCGGCGGCACGGTCGCGTTCAATAATCGACAGCCCCTCGTGGAACACCGCCGCGCGGATGCCTTCGCGCTCGCGCAGCACCTGCTCCAGCTGCAGCGCGGTGGCTGCCTTGGCGCAGATCACCAGCACTTTCTCTTTGCGGTTGCTGGTCAGGTAGCCGAGCAGCCACTCAACGCGCGGATCGAAGTTCCACCAGGTGCCGCTGTCGCCTTCAAACTCCTGATAAATTTGCTCAGGGTAGAGCAGGTCGCGCGCACGCTCCTCTGCGCTTTTACGCGCGCCCATAATGCCGGAGACCTTGATGGCGGTCTGATACTGTGCGGGCAGCGGCAGGCGGATTTGGTGCAGCTCGCGTTTTGGAAAGCCCTTCACGCCGTTGCGCGTGTTGCGGAACAGCACGCGGCTGGTGCCATGGCGATCCATCAGCATGGCGATCAGCTCTTTGCGTGCCTCAAGTTTGCCGTCGCGTTCGCTGTTAGCGACCTGCAGCAGCGGCTCGATATCCTGCTCGCCCACCAGATCGTTGATGATGTTCATCTCTTCCTGCGAGATCGCTTTGTCGGCCAGCAGCGAGGAGACCGCGTCGGCGACCGGGCGGAAGTGCTGCTGCTCTTCGACAAACTGCGCAAAATCGTGGAAGCGATTGGGATCGAGCAGGCGCAGACGGGCGAAGTGGCTCTCCATGCCCAGCTGTTCTGGCGTCGCGGTCAGTAGCAGCACGCCGGGGATCTGCTCCGCCAGCTTTTCGATAACCGCATATTCGCGGCTCGGCTCGCCTTCGCTCCAGGCGAGGTGGTGCGCTTCGTCGACCACCATCAGATCCCACTCCGCCTCTGCCAGCAGCTCAAGACGCTGCTTGTTGCGGCGCACGAAATCGAGCGAGCAGATAATCAGCTGTTCGGTCTCGAAGGCGTTGTCGCTGTCGTGCTGCGCTTCGGCGTAGCGATCGTCGTCGAATAGCGAGAAGTGGAGGTTGAAACGGCGCAGCATCTCGACCAGCCACTGGTGCTGCAGGGTTTCCGGCACGATGATCAGCACGCGCTCGGCGCGTCCGGCCAGCAGCTGCTGCTGGATGATCATGCCGGCTTCGATGGTTTTGCCGAGGCCGACTTCATCCGCCAGCAGCACGCGCGGCGCATGGCGGCGGCCCACGTCGTGGGCGATATGCAGCTGGTGCGGGATCAGGTTGGTGCGCATGCCGCGCAGACCGCTTACCGGCAGACGATACTGCGCGCTCTGATATTTGCGGGCGCGATAGCGCAGGGCGAAGCGATCCATACGATCGAGCTGGCCAGCGAACAGGCGATCCTGCGGTTTGCTGAACACCAGCTTGCTGTCGAGCATCACTTCACGCAGCACCACCTCGCTTTCATCCGTATCAAGACGCGTGCCGATATAGGTCATCAGGTCATTTTCGTTGCGTACTTCATCGACGCGCATCTGCCAGCCTTCGTGGCTGGTCACCGTATCGCCCGGATTAAAGATAACGCGAGTCACCGGAGAGTCGTTACGGGCATACAGGCGGTTCTCGCCCGTGGCCGGAAACAGCAGCGTAACCATGCGGGCGTCTGCCGCCACGACCGTTCCGAGCCCCAGTTCACTTTCCGTATCACTAATCCAGCGCTGACCTAATGTAAAAACCATATTTTTCTAGCTCGAATTTTTAAGGTGTTTTTGGTGATGTTTCCCCGCCACAGGCAATACCTTTTCCCCAGACAAAGGGCGGTCTGGTCAGGTTTTAAGAGCGGTGAGATGCAGGAAGGGCGCTATGGTACTGGAAGGCAGGCCGTTCGTCACCTGTCAAAAAAGCCCTAGCTGCCCAGTAATCAGTGTAGCAAAGTCGCCGTCGACGAAAGGCAAAATGCCGTCCGCTACCGGCTGCAGCTGCTTGCTGACGTAGTGATCGTAATCCAGCGGCGTGACGCGCGCCTCCAGCGGCTCGGGGCCTGCGGTCGCCATCACGTAGCGGATCGAGCCGCCGTTTTGATACTGCAGCGGACGGTTCAGCTTGCGGTTCTGCTCATCCGCCAGTCGCGCGGCGCGCACGTGCGGCGGCACGTTGCGCTCATAGTCAGCCAGCGGGCGGCGCAGCCGTTTTTTATAGACCAGCAGGTCGTCCAGCTCGCCCGCCAGCAGCCGCGCTACGGTGTCGCGTACGTAATCCTGCCAGGGCTCGCCGCGGAAAATGTGACCGTAGAGCGCCTGCTGAAACTGCTGCGCCAGCGGCGTCCAGTCGGTGCGCACCGACTCAAGCCCTTTTAACACCAGTCGCTCCTTTACGCCCTCGCGGATCAGCCCGGCGTAACGCTTTTTGCTGCCCTGTTCGGCGCCGCGAATGGTCGGCATCAGAAAGCGGCTGAAGTGGTTTTCATACTCCAGCTCCAGCGCGCTCTCGAGGCCGTACTGCTGCTGCAGATGTTCGCGCCACCAGGCGTTGATCTGCTCCGCCAGCCTGCGGCCGATGGCGGCCGCTTCCGCTTCGTCGTGCGGCGACTTCAGCCAGACAAAAGTAGAGTCGGTATCGCCGTAAATCACATCGAAGCCCTCCGCTTCGATAAGCTCGCGCGTCTGCTGCATGATGGCGTGGCCGCGCAGCGTAATCGATGAGGCGAGCCGTGGATCGAAGAAGCGGCAGGCGCTGGTGCCGAGCACGCCGTAAAAGGCGTTCATAATGATTTTCAACGCCTGTGACAGCGGCTGATTGCCCTCTTTTTTCGCCGCCTCGCGCCCCTGCCAGATCTGCTCGACCATGGCGGGCAGGCAGTGGGTATGGCGCGAAAAGCGCGCGTCGCGGAAGCCGGGCACTGAATCGGCATCGTCGGGATGGGCCAGGCCTTCGATCAGCCCGACCGGATCGATCAGGAAGGTGCGGATAATCGACGGATAAAGACTTTTGTAATCGAGCACCAGTACCGAATCGTAGAGGCCGGGACGGGAATCCATCACGTAGCCGCCGGGGCTCGCTTCCGGCGCGACCTCGCCGAGGTTGGGCGCGACGAAGCCTGCGCGGTGCATACGCGGAATATAGAGATGATTAAAGGCGGCTACCGATCCGCCGTGGCGATCCGCCGCCAGGCCGTTGACCGAGGCGCGCTCCAGCAGAAACGGCATGATGGCGGTTTTATGGAAGATGCGCGTCACCAGCTCACAGTCTTTGAGGTTGTAACGCGCCAGCGCCGGCTTGTCGTTGGCGAAGCGCCAGTTAATCTCTTCCATGCGGTGCCAGGGGTTATCGATCGCTTTGCCTTCGCCCAGCAGGTTTTGCGACACCGCCTCCAGGCTAAAGGAGGGAAACGCCCAGAAGGCGGATTTCAGCGCCTCAATGCCGTCGATGATCAGGCGACCGGCCGCGCTGGCGGAAAAGACGCCGGGCTTGAAGCCGTGTTCGCGCCACTCCAGCGGCGTACTCTCACGCCCGAGACGCAGCGGAATGGCGTAGCGGTCGGCATGTTTTTGCAGCACGCGCAGGTCGAACTGCACCACGTTCCAGCCGATCAGCACATCGGGATCGTGCTCGGCGAACCAGGCGTTGAGCGCTTCCAGCAGCTGCGGGCGGGTATCGACATAGATCAGATCGAAGTCGAGCGCGCTGGCGTCGCCGTTGGGCGGCCCCAGCATAAAGACCTGCCGCTGGCCGCAGCCCTCCAGGCCGATGCAGTAGAGTTCGCCATGCTGGGTGGTTTCGATATCCAAAGACACCCACTTCAGCGGCGGACGATAGTCGGGATGGGGCTTCAGGCGCGCGTTGACCAGCGCGTCGCCCTGCGGCTCGCCGCTGAACCATACCGGCGCGGTGATAAAGCGCTCCATCAGGAAGCGCTCCGGCGGGCGGATATCCGCTTCAAATACCGGAATACCCTGTTCGCGCAGCAGCTTTTCCAGCCGCTGCAGCTGGCGATACTGACGACAGTAAAGACCGAAGACCGGGCGGCGGCGAAAATCCTTCAGCGCCAGCGGCTGCAGCCGCACCTGACGCTCGTCGCGCAGCAGCGCTTCCACCTGCGGCTGATAGTCGCACGGAATAAAGGCGATCGACTCCTGCACCGGCAGCACCAGACGCTGCGGGCCACTGTCCGTTGCCAGCCAGAAAACGATTTCGGTGCCCTGGGCGCTGTCGCGCCAGTGGCGGGTAAGCAGGAATCCTGCGCGAGGCGTATTCACATCGGCTCCAGACGAAAAAACAGCCAGAGTATAACATGGTTATTTATCCAGTGCGCGCGGCGGCTTTTGTCAATATTGCCCTACAATTCTTACCTTGACGCTGTCGTGCCGCCTCTGGACAATCCAGCATCCAAAGTATGAGTAAGGACGGTTATGGAAGCCTGGATTCAACATCTGTTTACGCAGTCGCTGGAGTACGCGCTGATCGCCGTTGCGCTGGTGACCTTTCTTGAATCGCTGGCCTTTGTTGGCCTGCTGCTGCCGGGCACCGTGATGATGGCCAGCCTGGGCGCGCTGGTGGGCAGCGGACAGATTGGGCTCTATCCCGCCTGGGCGGCGGGCTTTGTAGGTTGTCTGCTGGGCGACTGGATCTCATACGGCATCGGCTGGAAGTTTCAGGGGCCGCTGCACCGCTGGAAATATTTGCAGAAATACAAAGGGCTGCTGGATAAAACCGAGCACGCGCTGCATCAGCACAGCATGTTCACCATTCTGGTCGGACGCTTCGTCGGGCCGACGCGTCCGCTGATCCCGCTGGCGGCCGGCATGCTCGAGCTGCCGGTGCGCAAGTTTTTACCGCCGAACCTGATTGGCTGTGTGCTGTGGCCGCCGCTCTATCTGCTGCCGGGTATTCTGGCGGGCGTGGCGATCGACGTGCCGAAGGACGCGCAGAGCGGCGCGTTTAAATGGCTGTTGCTGCTGGTGGCGCTGCTGGTCTGGCTGGGCGGCTGGCTCGGCTGGCGCTGGTGGCGCAGCGGCAAGAGCCGCGACTGGGCGACGGCTTATCTGCCGCCCGCACGCCTGCGCTGGCTGGCGCCGCTGGGCATCGCTGTTGCGGTCGCCGCCTTCGCGGCGATCCAGTTCCACCCGATGATGCCGCTATTCCGCCAGCTGTTATGGCAGGTGTTCTTTGCCTGACGCGCGCGCGACGCCCAGCACGTCGGCCTCGCGCGTGCTGCCCGACAGCAGCGTTTCGGTCGCGCCGTCCCAGTAGACGCGGCCATCGACGATCACCAGGCTGCGCGGTGCAATCTGCTGCGCATCCTCCAGGCTGTGCGACACCATTAGCAGGGTGATCGCCCGCGCCTCGCAGACGCGCCGCACCAGCTGCAGCATCTCGTTACGCAGCGCCGGATCGAGCGCCGAGAAGGGCTCGTCCAGCAGCAGCACTGGCCGGTCGCGCAGCAGACAGCGCGCCAGCGCCGCACGCTGGCGCTGGCCGCCGGAGAGCTGGCCCGGCAGGCGCGTCAGCAGGTCGCTTAACCCCACCTGATCGGCAATCTCCTCCAGCTGCCGCCGCTGCGCGGCGTTTAGCTTCAGCCCCGGGTGCAGACCCAGCGCCATGTTCTGCTGCACGCTGAGGTGCGGAAACAGATTGTTCTCCTGAAACAGCATTGACACCGGACGCTGCGACGGCACGCTATGGGTGTGATCCGCGCCGTCGATGCAGAGCTTGCCCTGGCTCACCGGCAGAAAGCCGGCGATCAGGCTGAGCAGCGTACTTTTACCCGCGCCGCTGGGGCCGAGCACCGCCAGCCGCTCGCCGCGTTCGGCGCTGAAGCTGAAACGCATCGGCAGATGCTGGTAGAGGTAGGTCAGATTAGTCAGTGTCAGCATGGCGGCCAGGTAATTTTTCCATCAGGGTAAACAGCAGCAGGCAGATCGCTAACAGCAGCAGGGCAGTCACCGCGCCGTCCGCGCCGCGATAGGCGCCGGTCTGCTGATAGAGATAAAAGGGCAGAGTGCGGAAGTCGGCGCTGCCGAACAGCGCCACCACGCCGAAGTCGGCAACCGAGAGCACGCAGGCGAAGGCCAGCGCCTGCGCCAGCGGGCGCTTCAGCGCGCGCAGCTCAATGAGCCACAGTCGGTTCCAGCCTGCGATCCCCAGCGAGGCGCACAGGTGCGAATAGCGCTCGGCGCTGTCGCGCATCGGGTTTTCCAGCACCTTAAGCGCATAGGGGATGGCGAGCAGCGCGTTGGCGAAGATCACCAGCCCGTCGGGCGAGTCGGGCAGGCCGGTGGTGGCGTTGAAGAGTAAAAAGAAGCCGGTCGCCAGCACGATGCCCGGCATCGCCAGGATCAGCATGCCGCTGGTCTCCATCATCTGCGCAGGCAGCAGGCGCTGACGCAGGCGCAGCTCGCGGCTGCTCCACAGCAGCATCAGGGTAAGCGTGACGCAGAGCGCGCCCGCGCCGAGGGCGATACGCAGCGAGGTCAGCGTCGCCTGCCACAGCGCCGGCTGCGCCAGCGCGCCGCCCGAGACGCCGCGCAGCCCGTCAACGATAACCGCCAGCAGCGGCGGCAGCAGCAGCAGCAGCGCCAGCGCGATTAACAGGGTGTCGCCGAGGCGCGCGCGCCGCGAATCGTGCGGATCGCGCCAGCCGCGCAGCTGCGCGCTGCCTGCCGGGATCGCCTTGCTGAAGCGCTGGCTCAGCAGCACCAGCGTCAGGCAGAAGGCGAGCTGGATCAGCGCTAGCAGCGCGGCGCGACCGGGATCGTAGTCGTAGCTCAGCGCCTGGAAGATCGCCAGCTCGATGGTGGTGGCCTGCGGGCCGCCGCCCAGCGAGAGCACCGTCGCGAAACTGGCGAAGCAGAGCATAAAAATCAGCGCGCCGGTCGGCAGCAGCTGACGGCGCAGCCAGGGCCACTCCAGCAGGCGGAAAAGGTGCCAGCCGCGCAGCCCGAGCTGGGCGGCGAGCTGACGCTGTTCGCCTGGAATACTCTCCAGCGTCTGCAGCATCAGGCGCGTCGCCAGCGGCAGGTTGAAAAAGCAGTGCGCCAGCAGAATGCCCTGCAGCCCGTAGGGCGAGAAGCGGTAGTCGACGCCGAACAGCTGGCAGAGCTGCGCCAGCCAGCCGACGCGGCCATAGACCGTTAGCAGGCCGAAGACCGCTACCAGCACCGGCAGCACCAGCGTCATGGCGCAGAGGCGCAGCAGCAGCTGACGGCCGGGAAAACGGCGCCGGTAGAGGGCGCGCGCCAGCGGTATCGCGGGCAGCAGCGACAGCAGGGCGGAGAGCAGCGCCTGGGTGAAGGAGAAGCGCACCACGTGGCGCAGATAGCTGTCATGCAGCAGCCCACGCCAGTCGCCTGCCGGCGCACTGGCCCAGAGCGCGCCGAACGCCAGCAGCGCCACGCCGCACAGCAGTAGCGCGGCGGCGCTGCCCGGCACCATCCAGAGCGGGATTAGCGGCTGACGGCGCGTTGCCATGTGCTGATCCAGTTCGCGCGCTGCTGCGCCACTTCCTGCGGGCTATACTGCAGCGCGGTTTGCGGCACGCTCAGCGTCTGGAAACCTGCCGGCAGCTCGCTTTTAATCACCGGATACATCCAGTTGCCGGTCGGGATGGCGTTCTGGAAGGCGGGCGTCAGCATAAACTGCATAAACTGCTGCGCCAGCTTCGGCTGCTTGCTGCTGGCGAGCTGCGCCGCGACCTCTACCTGCAGATAGTGGCCCTCGGCAAAGGGCGCGGCGGCGTAGTTCTCTTTCTTCTCTTCGATCAGGTGATAGGCGGGCGAGGTGGTATAGCTCAGCACCAGATCGCCTTCGCCCTTCAGGAACAGGCCGTAGGCTTCGCTCCAGCCCTTGGTCACGGTAACGGTTTTCTGCGCCAGCTTCTGCCAGGCCTGCGGCGCCTTGTCGCCGTAGACTTTCTGCATCCAGAGCAGCAGGCCCAGACCCGGCGTGCTGGTGCGCGGATCTTCATAGATCACGCGCCATTTTTCCGGGCTTTCAACCAGCGCTTTCAGGCTGGTCGGCGGGTTTTTAAGACGGGTTTTGTCGTAGACGAAGGCGAAGTAGCCGTAGTCGAAGGGCACGAAGGTCTGATCCTGCCAGCCGCCCGGCAGCGTCAGGCTATGGAGATCGACTTCGCTTTTGGCGAACAGGCCGGTCTGCTGCGCCGCCTGCAGCAGATTGTTGTCGAGACCGAGCACCACGTCCGCCTTGCTGTTCTTGCCTTCCATGCGCACGCGGTTCAGCAGCGAGACGCCATCTTCCAGCGCCACGTAGCGCAGCTCGCAGTTGCACTCTGCTTCAAAGGCTTTTTTCACCGCCGGGCCGGGGCCCCATTCGGCGGAGAAGGAGTCGTAGGTGTAGACGGTCAGGGCAGGTTTTGCCGCCAGCGCCGGCACGGACAGCAACATCAGCAGAGGGAGAATCTGTTTAACCACTTTGCGCTCCTGGGGAGAGTTGTTATGAGTCGCAAAGGATCTGAGCGTAGCAGCCTCTCAAATCCCTACGTCGGTATTAACCGAATCAGGTTCGACGGGTTTTTCTCAGCCTTTTGCAGGCACCCCGTTGAGAACGGCTCATTCTAGACATTTCGCCGCCAGGGGGAAAGCGTCACAGCGTCGGCGGCGCGAACCAGGCGGATTTAAAGTCGAACCAGCCGAGCGTATTGAGCCGCACGCCGCGCATGCTGCGCTGGCCTTCCAGCAGCAGCCAGTGGTGAAACAGCGGATGCAAACTGTCCGCGTCGAGCAGCCGCTTGCTCCATTCGGCGAGCGGCAGCGCGCGGCGGCGCCAGCGCGCGGCGTCCGCTTCCCAGTCGAGCGGCAGACAGTGGTGCAGCAGCGGGATCTCGTAGAGCTGGGCAAACAGCGCATACTCCAGCGGCAGGGTGAAGTTGACGCTGCCGAGCCAGACATCGCTTTCTGCTTCGCCCTGATGCCAGGTGTCATAGTCGACCGCGCGGGTAATCAGCCGCACGTTGTGCTGCGCCAGCAGCGGGCGCAGCGCATTGGCGATGCCCTCATGCTCGACGTGCTGGCTGTACCAGGTCAGCGTCAGGCTCTCCAGGCCGGGCGGCCTGGTCGCTGGCGTCAGGTCGCGGCGATGATGCCAGCGCGGCAGCAGGCCGTAAGCGGGATACCAGTAGCGCTGATAGCCCGCCTCGGCGCAGTTGAGCAGCGCGATGGGGTTCAGCAAATGGCAGAGCCAGCGCCGGACGTCGGCATCGCGTCCCAGGGCGGAGCGCTGATCGAACAGGAGAAAATAGCAGCCCTCTTCAAGGCGGCTCTCTTCCGACTTTTCATCCTCGGCGGCGCCCTGGAGGCGCACGCCGGAGTAGACCAGCTCGTCGCTGATCTCCGGCAGCACCCAGATCGAGACGTCGTCAATCAGCGCGCGAAAGCCGAAATAGTCGTCAAACGCCTCGATCTTCAGCTGACTCTGCTGATTGCGCACCACGCGATAGGGGCCGGTGCCGACGGGATGCCGCGCGAAGTCGCGCATTTGCGGCCATTCGCGCGGCAGGATCATGGCGCTGACGCTGCCGAGCAGCCACGGCAGCCAGTCGTCCGGTTCGCTGAGATGGAGATCGAGCGTCCAGGGCGCGGGGGAATCGATGCGTCGAATATGGGAAAAGAGCGGCAGCGGGCGCAGGCGTTCCAGGCTCGATGCGACGTCCGCCATCTCCAGCTCGCGGCCGTGATGAAAGCGGATCGCCGGACGCAGGTAAAAACGCCAGTGCAGCGGCGATATCGCCTGCCAGTGATGGGCGATATCCGCCTCGACTTCCCCGTTTTCCTCATTTATACGCGTCAGGCCGTTAAAAATTTGCCGCGCCAGATGCGTTTCAGAGCGGCGCAGCGGCGAGCCGGGCAGCAGGTTAAGCAGCGGGCGATAGTAGAGCACGCGCAGAATATGTTTGCCCTGGCGGAAGCTGCGGCCGAGATGGGCGCGGATCATCTGGCGTACCTCCGCCTTGTCGCCGACCAGCTGCACCAGCTGATCGATACGATCCTGCGCCAGCAGATCCTCGGCGCGCTGCTGCTGCAGCGCCAGGCCGGTGTAGCAGAAGCTGAGCTGTGAGCGCTTGCCGCGTCCCGCCTCGGCCTGCCAGGTGAGCCAGCCCGCCTCCTGCATCGCATTCAGCAGGTTGCGCATATGGCGACGCGAGCAGTGCAGCCGTTCGGCCAGTTCGCTGAGCGTGACCAGCTGGCTTTCCCCCTGGCAGCTTTGCCACAGGCGGATGAACTGCTGCTTAAGGCGTGATGAGGACATAAAAGAGGAACTCCCTGTGAAAAGCGCTCAGTTTTTCCTGCCTCATATTAAGGGCAAACTTAGCGCTATTGGAAGAGCGGGAGGCATTCCGCACGGAATGGCGCTCGACCATGATGCCGCTGCGGCGGGATCTTTTCTGAGTAGGGTGCAGTTACACCGCCAGCAGCGATTTTTCCTGCTGGCTTTTTTCTGTTGCGTTAGAATCCGTTTTCCTGTTTTCGCCACTGCAAAGGGATGTCGCTATGAAGCCGCTGTTAACCCGGAAACGCCGTATTAATCCGGTCTTTCTCGCCTTTATGGCCGCCTCTTTTATGATCGGCGTCGCCGGCGCGCTGCAGGCGCCGACGCTGAGTCTGTTTCTGACGCGCGAGGTGCAGGCGCGTCCCCTTTGGGTCGGACTCTTTTTTACCGTCAACGCCATCGCGGGCATCGTGGTCAGCATGCTGGTGGCGAAGCGCTCCGACAGCCGCGGCGATCGCCGTACGCTGATCCTCTTTTGCTGTGCGATGGCGTTTTGCAACGCGCTGCTGTTCGCCTTTACCCGCCACTACCTGACGCTGATTACCCTTGGCGTGCTGCTCTCGGCGCTGGCCAGCGTGTCGATGCCGCAGATCTTCGCGCTGGCGCGCGAGTATGCTGACCAGTCGGCGCGCGAAGCGGTGATGTTCAGCTCGGTGATGCGCGCGCAGCTGTCGCTCGCCTGGGTCATCGGCCCGCCGCTGTCGTTCGCGCTGGCGCTTAATTTCGGCTTTGTGACGCTTTTTCTGGTGGCGGCCGCGCTGTTTCTGGTCTGTATCCTGCTGATCAAGTTTACCTTGCCGTCGGTGCCGCGCGCCGAGCCGCTGATGAGGAGCGGCGGCATGCCGCTGAGCGGCTGGCGCGACCGCGACGTGCGCCTGCTGTTTATCGCCTCGGTAACGATGTGGACCTGCAATACCATGTACATCATCGATATGCCGCTCTATATCAGCGTCACGCTCGGCCTGCCGGAGAAGCTGGCGGGTCTGCTGATGGGGACGGCGGCCGGGCTGGAGATCCCGGTAATGCTGCTGGCCGGGCACTACGCGAAACGCGTCGGCAAGCGCAATCTGATGCTGATCGCGGTGGCGGCGGGCATTCTGTTTTACGCCGGGCTGGCGATGTTCGCCTCGCAGACCGCGCTGATGGCGCTGCAGCTGTTTAACGCGGTGTTTATCGGCATCATCGCCGGCATCGGCATGCTGTGGTTTCAGGATCTGATGCCGGGTCGGCCGGGCGCGGCGACCACCATGTTCACCAATTCTATTTCGACCGGGATGATTCTGGCAGGCGTGATTCAGGGGACGCTGAGCGAGCGCTTCGGGCATATTGCGGTCTACTGGCTGGCGCTGGGACTGGCCGTCGCGGCGTTCGCCATGTCGGCGCGCGTGAAGAACGTCTAAGAGGGCACTGTTTTTCTTACAGGCAGCGCTAAAACTTAAAACGCGGGTGGCTGGGTCCGAAGAGCAAAGCGTCCCGCACCAGGGATGGTGCGGGCCGAGCGAGCAGGGATGCGTTTAGCGACTTTGCGATCGGACCCTGCCACTCGCGTTAGCTCCTGACCTGCAAACAGTGATGCCTTAATTCAAAAACGCAGGCTGGCGCTGTTCGTAATCGGTAATCGCCGCTTCGTGCTGCAGCGTCAGGCCGATGCTGTCGAGGCCGTTCAGCATGCAGTGGCGGCGAAAGCTGTCGATCTCGAACGAGTAGATTTTGTCGCCCGCCGTCACCGTCTGCGCTTCCAGATCGACGGTAAAACGGATGCCCGGCTGCGCCGCCACCAGCTTAAACATCTCATCCACCTGCTCGTCGCTGAGGCGCACCGGCAGCAGCTGGTTGTTAAAGCTGTTGCCGTAGAAAATATCGGCGAAGCTCGGCGCAATCACCACGTGAAAACCGAAATCGGTCAGCGCCCAGGGCGCATGCTCACGCGACGAGCCGCAGCCGAAGTTTTCGCGCGCCAGCAGAATGCTGGTGCCCTGAAACTCTGGCTTATTGAGCACAAAGCTGGCGGTCGGCACGGTGCCGGCGTCGTCGTCAAAGCGCCAGTCGTGAAACAGATGGGCGCCAAAGCCGGTGCGCGTTACCTTCTGCAAGAACTGCTTGGGAATAATGGCGTCGGTGTCGACGTTCGCCGCGTCCAGCGGGGCGACAATGCCGGTATGCTGAGTGAATTTTTTCGCCATGATCAAGCTCCTGTCAGTTCACGGATATCGGCAAAGTGGCCGGAAACCGCGGCGGCGGCGGCCATCGCCGGGCTGACCAGATGCGTGCGTCCGCCGCGGCCCTGGCGCCCTTCAAAGTTACGGTTGCTGGTCGAGGCGCAGCGCTCGCCTGGATTCAGACGGTCGTTGTTCATCGCCAGGCACATCGAGCAGCCCGGCAGGCGCCATTCGAAACCGGCTTCCAGAAAGATTTTATCCAGGCCTTCCGCTTCCGCCTGCGCTTTCACCGGACCGGAGCCCGGCACCACCATCGCCACCACGCCCGGCGCGACCTTGCGTCCTTTAGCAATCGCCGCCGCGGCGCGCAGATCCTCGATACGTGAGTTGGTGCAGGAGCCGATAAACACCTTATCGATCGCCACGTCGGTCAGGCGAATGCCCGGCTGCAGATTCATATAGGCGAGCGCCTTCTCGGCGGAGGCGCGTTCGACCGGATCGGTAAACGAGGCCGGGTTCGGGATCGGCTCATCCACGGCGATTACCTGGCCCGGGTTGGTGCCCCAGGTCACCTGCGGCGCGATATCGGCAGCGTTCAGCGTAACCACCGCGTCGTAGTGCGCGCCTGCGTCCGATTTCAGGGTGCGCCAGTATTCCACCGCCTGCTCCCACTTCTCGCCCTGCGGCGCGAACTGACGGCCTTTCAGGTAGTTGAAGGTAGTCTCGTCGGGGGCGACCAGGCCCGCCTTGGCGCCCATCTCGATCGCCATATTGCACAGCGTCATGCGGCCTTCCATACTCAGGGCTTCGATAGCCGGACCGCAGAATTCGACCACGTGGCCGGTGCCGCCCGCGCTGCCGGTTTTCCCGATAATCGCCAGCACGATATCCTTCGCGGTGATGCCCGGCGCGGCGTCGCCCAGCACCTCGATTTTCATGGTCTTCGCGCGACCCTGCTTCAGCGTCTGGGTCGCGAAAACATGCTCCACTTCTGAGGTGCCGATGCCGAAAGCCAGCGAACCGAACGCGCCGTGCGTGGCGGTGTGTGAATCACCGCAGACGATGGTCATGCCCGGCAGCGTCATGCCTTGCTCTGGCCCGATAACGTGCACAATGCCCTGGAACGGGTGGTTCAGATCGTAGAGCTGTACGCCGAACTCGGCGCAGTTCTTCATCAGCTCCTGCATCTGAATGCGCGCCATCTCGCCGGAGGCGTTGATATCTTTGGTCTGGGTCGAAACGTTATGGTCCATGGTGGCAAACGTCTTCGACGGCTGACGCACTTTGCGGCCGTGGGCGCGCAGACCGTCGAAGGCCTGCGGCGACGTCACCTCATGGATCAGGTGACGATCGATATAGAGCAGCGGCGTCTCGTTGGGCGCTTCGTGAACGACATGTGCATCAAATAACTTCTGGTATAAGGTTTTCATTATTTTATTTTTCCTCGGCGATAAAGCGGGCAATCACGCTGCCCATCTCATCTGTGGTGACGGCGGGGCCGTCACCGGCCAAATCTCGGGTACGGTAGCCTTCTTCCAGCGCGCGGCTGACGGCGCGCTCAATGCTGTCAGCGGCGGCATCCGCATTCAGGCTGTAGCGCAGCAGCAGCGACAGCGACAGGATCTGCGCCACCGGGTTCGCGATATTCTGTCCGGCGATATCCGGCGCGGAGCCGCCTGCCGGCTCATACAGACCGAAACTCTCTTCATTCAGGCTGGCTGACGGCAGCATGCCCATCGAGCCGGTGATCATCGCGCACTCGTCAGAGAGAATGTCGCCGAAGAGATTGGAGCAGAGCAGCACGTCGAACTGCGACGGGTCTTTAATCAGCTGCATGGTGGCGTTATCGATATACATATGGCTCAGCTGCACGTCGGGATAATCCTGCGCCACTTCATTGACGATTTCGCGCCACATTACCGAGGTCTGCAGCACGTTGGCTTTATCGATAGAGGTCACTTTATTGCGACGCTTGCGCGCCGACTCAAAGGCGATGCGGGCGATGCGTTCAATCTCGAAACGGTGATAAACCTCGGTGTCGAAGGCGCGCTCATGCGGACCGCTGCCTTCACGACCTTTCGGCTGGCCGAAGTAGATACCGCCGGTGAGCTCGCGCACGCACAGAATATCGAAACCTTTTGCGGCGATATCGGCGCGCAGCGGGCAAAAAGCTTCCAGCCCCTGGTAGAGCGCGGCGGGACGCAGGTTGCTGAACAATCTGAAATGCTTGCGCAGCGGCAGCAGCGCGCCGCGTTCCGGCTGCGCGGCGGGCGGCAGATGCTCCCATTTCGGGCCGCCGACTGAGCCGAACAGGATCGCGTCGGCCTGCTCGCAGCCTGCGACGGTCGCAGGCGGCAGCGGTTCACCGTGACGGTCGATGGCGATGCCGCCAACGTCATACTCACTGGTGGTAATACGCATATCAAAGCGATGACGAATGGCGTCCAGCACTTTCAGGGCCTGCGCCATCACTTCCGGGCCGATACCGTCGCCGGGCAATACTGCGATATGAGAAGAGGTAGACATAGTTACACCGTTTCCTTCTGAAATTTGCGCTGCAATTCTTTTTCGACTTCTTTGGCGCGCCAGATATTGTTCAGCGCGTTCACCATCGCTTTCGCGGAGGATTCGACGATATCGGTCGCCAGACCCACCCCGTGGAATTTGCGGCCGTTATAGTTGACCACGATATCCACCTGGCCCAGCGCGTTTTCGCCGTGGCCTTTCGCCGTTAACTTGTAGTTCACCAGCTCGGCTTCGAAGCCGGTAATGCGGTTGATCGCCTGGTAAACCGCGTCGACCGGGCCGTTGCCGGTGGCGGCGTCCGCTTTGGTCTCTTCGCCGCAGCCCAGCTGTACTGACGCGGTCGCCGTGACGCTGGAGCCGGTCTGCACGTTGAATTCGTTCAGCTGGAAATACTCTGGCTCTTCATGCTGCTTGTTGATAAAGGCCAGCGCTTCCAGATCGTAATCGAACACCTGGCCTTTCTTGTCGGCCAGCTTCAGGAAAGCGTCATACAGCGCGTCCAGGCTGTAGTCGCTCTCTTTATAGCCCATCTCTTCCATGCGGTGCTTCACCGCAGCGCGGCCGGAGCGCGAGGTCAGGTTCAGCTGGATTTTGTGCAGGCCGATCGACTCCGGCGTCAGGATTTCGTAGTTCTCACGGTTTTTCAGCACGCCGTCCTGATGAATACCGGAGGAGTGGGCAAAGGCGTTAGAGCCGACCACCGCTTTGTTCGCCGGGATCGGCATATTGCAGATCTGGCTGACCATCTGGCTGGTGCGGTAGATTTCCTGATGCTGGATATTGGTATGCACGTTCAGGATCTGCTGGCGGGTTTTAATCGCCATGATGACCTCTTCCAGCGCGCAGTTGCCAGCGCGCTCGCCCAGACCGTTCAGCGTGCCTTCCACCTGGCGTGCGCCCGCCTGCACGGCCGCCAGCGCGTTGCCGGTCGCCATGCCTAAATCGTCATGGGTGTGCACCGACAGAATCGCTTTATCGATATTGGGCACGCGATTAATCAGCTGGCTAATGATGCTGGCGTATTCGCCCGGCAGGGTGTAGCCCACGGTGTCCGGAATGTTGATGGTGGTGGCGCCGGCGTTAATCGCCGCCTCCACAACGCGACACAGATCGTCGATGGGCGTGCGGCCGCCATCTTCGCAGGAGAACTCCACGTCGCTGGTGTAGTTGCGCGCACGCTTCACCATGTGCACCGCGCGTTCAATCACCTCTGGTAAGGTGCTGCGCAGTTTGGTGGCGATATGCATTGGCGAGGTGGCGATGAAGGTGTGGATACGATAGGCCTCCGCCACGCGCAGCGCTTCATAGGCGGCGTCGATATCTTTCTCGACGCAGCGCGCCAGCCCGCAGACGCGGCTGTTTTTAATGGTGCGCGCGATGGTCTGTACGGATTCGAAGTCGCCCGGCGACGAGACCGGAAAACCGACTTCCATCACGTCGACGCCCATGCGCTCCAGCGCCAGTGCGATCTGCAATTTTTCTTTCACACTCAGGCTGGCCTGTAATGCCTGCTCACCGTCGCGCAGAGTGGTATCGAAAATAATGACTTGCTGGCTCATCGTATTCATCCTTATGCGTTAACTTCACCGTGCAACGAGCATAAAAAAACCCGCGCAAGGCGCGGGTTTTTAACTTTCAGCAGGTTCGAATCAGTGTTTGATTCTGCCCACGAGTCTACCGCGCAAACTGAATGCGTTAAGTAGTAGACCGAGTAGGCGGAATGAATGAAACATGGATTCGAGCCTCGTAAAATTTTGTGCTGCACATATTGGTACTGGAATCGCGACGGGATGTCAACCATAAGTAAAAGGGTATTTTCAGCGAACGTTAAGAAAATAATTCTGCGATTTCGCGCCAGATCAGTGGAACAGACAATGTGCGGAAAAATGGCGCGCAGGAGAGGCGGAGTACGGCAATGATTTTACTATATCCCTTTGATTTTTAATCATTAGAATGAATTTCTTTGACCGCCTCAGCAAAACCCTTTTGCCGCTGCGTGGCAGCACATTGTTGTGCATTGCCTTTATTTTAGAGTTGATAACGCCAGAAATGAATTTCACAGGAAAATTGTGGGCTGATGTTGGCAGAATTAATTTTTTATTATTTCTTATAACCCGCTGAAAATGATTTTGTCTTCAGCATTTTCTTCTGCCTAACTTCCGGTGAATTAGATAATTCCTCGCGCGCTTAACTTATCGCGCAGAGGCTTTACGGCCGGCGGAACGATAAGCGCAGATTCTGACGTTTGCCTGCCAGGTTTTCTACGGTTATGGTAATCGACCAACTCTTAAAACAATTAACCAAGCAGATTTCTCTGTATCTGGATGTCGGAAAGGCGTTCCGGCGTCTGCGCATAAACATAAGGTTTTGATCTTAACTGGCGAATGTGGGGCAGGATGCCAGTGGCGCGCAGGAACAGCGAGCGTCAGTGGATTCAGTTCCTCAAGCCTGGAGGCAGAAAATGGAGATGTTGTCAGGAGCCGAAATGGTCGTCCGTTCGTTAATCGATCAGGGCGTGAAGCAGGTATTTGGTTATCCGGGCGGCGCGGTGCTGGATATTTATGATGCGCTGCAAACCGTCGGCGGAATCGATCACGTACTGGTGCGCCATGAGCAGGGCGCGGTACATATGGCGGACGGCCTGGCGCGCGCGACTGGCGAAGTCGGCGTGGTGCTGGTGACCTCGGGACCCGGCGCAACCAATGCGATTACCGGTATCGCCACCGCCTATATGGATTCGATTCCGCTGGTGATCCTGTCAGGGCAGGTGCCGTCCTCGCTGATTGGCTACGACGCCTTTCAGGAGTGCGACATGGTGGGGATTTCCCGCCCGGTGGTGAAGCACAGCTTTCTGGTGAAAAACACCGAAGAGATCCCGACCGTGCTGAAAAAAGCGTTCTGGCTGGCGGCCAGCGGGCGTCCGGGACCGGTGGTGATCGATCTGCCGAAGGATATTCTGAATCCGGCCAAAAAACTCCCTTATGCCTACCCGGAATCAGTGAGCATGCGCTCCTACAACCCGACGATTCAGGGGCACAAAGGACAGATTAAGCGCGCGCTCAATACGCTGCTTGCCGCGCGTAAGCCGGTGATGTACGTCGGCGGCGGCGCAATTACCTCGGCGTGCGAGGCGGAGCTGTTGCAGCTTGCGGAGCAGCTAAACATTCCGGTCACCAGTTCGCTGATGGGGCTGGGCGCTTTCCCCGGCACGCATCGACAGTCGGTGGGCATGCTCGGCATGCACGGCACCTACGAAGCCAATATGACGATGCATAACGCCGATCTTATCTTTGCCGTCGGCGTGCGCTTTGACGATCGCACTACCAATAACCTGGCAAAATATTGTCCGAACGCGACGGTGCTGCATATCGACATCGATCCGACTTCGATTTCGAAAACCGTGGCGGCGGATATTCCCATCGTCGGCGATGCGAAGCAGACGCTGCAGCAGATGCTCGATCTGCTGGCGCAGAGCGAGACGAAGCAGGATCTCGATAGCCTGCGCGACTGGTGGCAGAGCATCGAGGGCTGGCGCAGTCGTAAATGCCTGGCGTTCGATCGCAACAGTGAAAAGATCAAGCCGCAGGCGGTGATCGAAACGATCTTTCGCCTGACTAACGGCGACGCCTACGTCACGTCGGACGTTGGCCAGCATCAGATGTTTGCCGCGCTCTATTATCCCTTTGACAAACCGCGCCGCTGGATCAACTCCGGCGGGCTCGGCACCATGGGCTTTGGGCTGCCGGCCGCGCTGGGCGTGAAAATGGCGCTGCCGGAAGAGACGGTGATCTGTGTAACCGGCGACGGCAGCATTCAGATGAATATTCAGGAGCTCTCCACCGCGCTGCAGTACGATTTGCCGGTGCTGGTGCTGAGCCTGAACAACCGCGTGCTCGGTATGGTGAAGCAGTGGCAGGATATGATCTATTCAGGCCGCCATTCGCAGTCGTATATGGAGTCGCTGCCGGACTTTGTACGCCTGGCTGAGGCGTACGGTCACGTTGGCATTGCGATTCAGCATCCGTCTGAGCTGGAAGAGAAGCTGCAGCTGGCGCTGGATACGCTGGCGAAAGGGCGGCTGGTGTTCGTCGACGTCACCGTCGACGGCAGCGAGCACGTCTACCCGATGCAAATCCGCGGCGGATCGATGGATGAGATGTGGCTGAGCAAAACGGAGAGGACATAATTATGCGTCGTATTTTATCGGTTCTGCTGGAGAACGAATCCGGCGCATTGTCTCGCGTGGTGGGCCTCTTTTCCCAGCGCGGCTATAACATCGAGAGCCTGACGGTCGCGCCGACCGACGATCCCACGCTGTCGCGTATGACCATCCAGACCGTTGGCGACGAAAAGGTGCTGGAGCAGATTGAAAAGCAGCTGCATAAGCTGGTGGATGTGCTGCGCGTCAGCGAGCTGGGGCAGGGCGCCTATGTCGAGCGCGAAATCATGCTGGTGAAGCTGCAGGCCACCGGTTACGGCCGTGAAGAGGTGAAACGCAGCGCGGAGATCTTCCGCGGCCAGATTATCGACGTGACGCCGACGCTGTACACGGTTCAGCTCGCAGGCACCAGCGACAAGCTTGACGCCTTTCTCAATACCGTGCGCGAAGTAGCGGAAATTGTTGAAGTAGTGCGTTCTGGCATCGTCGGCGTGTCGCGCGGCGATCGCATTATGCGGTAATTGCTCAGGGTGACAGTCTCTAACCCGGCGTAATGCCGGGTTTTTTTATTTTATGCGCTATGCAGGGATCGCTAAGAAAAGCGGTTGCTCAGCGCGAAGTTCTGCTGTTAGATGTTACAAACGAGTTACCCTTAGCTTATTTGCGGACATCTGCCCGCAATGCGGCTCGCCGTGAAGTATGGAGTTATCGTGAAACTGGATGAAATCGCGCGCCTGGCAGGCGTGTCGCGCACCACGGCCAGTTATGTCATCAATGGCAAAGCGCGGCAGTATCGTGTCAGCGAAAAAACCGTCGAGAAAGTGATGGCGGTCGTGCGTGAGCATAACTACCACCCCAACGCCGTGGCGGCGGGCCTGCGTGCTGGTCGTACGCGTTCGATCGGCCTGGTGATCCCCGATCTGGAAAACACCAGCTATACCCGCATCGCCAACTATCTTGAACGTCAGGCGCGTCAGCGCGGCTATCAGCTACTGATCGCCTGCTCGGAAGATCAGCCCGACAATGAAATGCGTTGCATCGAACATCTGCTGCAGCGCCAGGTTGATGCGATAATCGTTTCAACCTCGTTGCCGCCTGAGCATCCGTTCTATCAACGCTGGATCAACGATCCGCTGCCGATTATCGCGCTGGACCGTGCGCTGGATCGTGAACACTTCACCAGCGTCGTGGGCGCCGATCAGGACGATGCCTTTACGCTGGCGGCTGAATTGCGTCAGCTGCCGGTGAAAAACGTGCTGTTTCTCGGCGCGCTGCCCGAGCTTTCCGTCAGCTTTCTGCGTGAAATGGGTTTCCGTGACGCCTGGAAAGAGGATCCGCGCCCCATCGACTATATCTACTGCAACAGCTTCGAGCGCACGGCGGCAGCGGCGCTGTTTGAGAAGTACCTTGACGGCCACGATATGCCGGAAGCGCTTTTTACCACGTCGTTCGGTCTGCTGCAGGGGGTCATGGACGTCACGCTGAAACGTGACGGACGCCTGCCGACTGACCTCGCGATCGCCACATTTGGCGACCACGAATTACTGGACTTTTTAGAGTGTCCGGTGCTGGCGGTGGGGCAGCGTCATCGCGACGTGGCGGAGCGCGTGCTGGAGTTAGTTCTGGCTTCGCTGGATGAACCACGAAAACCGAAACCGGGATTAACGCGCATTCGTCGAAATTTATTTCGTCGCGGCCAGCTCAGCCGCAAAGTTAAATAGCTGACGGGCAGCAATACCGCTGCCCTTAAATTTTTTTGTATTAACATTCGTCAATTTTAAGGGTAAAAAAGCGTAAAGCTGCGACACCTCATCTAACAAATTAGCGGCGATGTGATTGTTAAATGTTCATTTCTTTGGGCCGGTACACACTCCCGCCCCGCCTGAAACAGTAGGCGCTGCTTTCGGAACTCCCCTAAAATGACGCCCCTGTCTCAGAAATGGTGAAGAATATTAGCGCATCACGTCAGGCTTATTTTTAAGCGTTTTTTTTAGCAGTCTGGTTTTTATTCCATTATTCATCAGGTTAATTTTTAAAATTGACCTTTTGCCCAATTTGCCCCTTTTCAATCAGCGAAATCCCCCCTTGTAAATAGTTATATTCCCGCCGCGCTTCGGCTTGACAACGATTTCATCGCCTCCGTAAACTCGTGGCGTGGTAAAAAGTGGGGTAAAGTGGTGAAAATGGGGAGCTGAGGGGAAGACTGGCATGTTCCGTGGAGCAACGTTAGTCAATCTCGACAGCAAGGGGCGACTGGCCGTGCCAACGCGCTATCGCGAAACGCTGATCGGGGAATCTCAAGGGCAGATGGTTTGCACCATCGACCTTCATCAGCCATGCCTGTTGCTTTATACCCTGCCCGAATGGGAAATCATCGAAAAAAAGCTGTCTCGCTTATCCAGCATGAACCCCGTTGAGCGGCGCGTACAGCGCCTGCTGCTGGGGCATGCCAGTGAGTGTCAGATGGACAGCGCAGGCCGTTTGCTGCTGGCGAATACCCTTCGGCAACACGCGCACCTGACGAAAGAAGTGATGCTGGTCGGCCAGTTCAACAAGTTTGAACTGTGGGATGAACAGACCTGGTATCAACAAGTCAAGGATGACATTGACGCAGAACAGTCGGCTCAGGAACCTTTATCTGAGCGGTTGCAGGACTTGTCGCTATAGCTATGCAGGAAAATTTTAAACATACCACGGTGCTGCTGGACGAGGCGGTTAACGGCCTCAACATCAGGGAAGACGGCATCTACATCGACGGCACCTTCGGTCGCGGCGGACATTCACGTCTGATTCTGTCGCAGCTGGGCCCGCAAGGACGGCTTATCGCCATCGATCGCGACCCGCAAGCTATCGCCGCCGCCGCCGAAATCGCCGATCCGCGTTTCTCGATCGTGCATGGCCCCTTCTCCGCGCTGGCTGACTATGTCGAGGAGCTGGGCTTAAGCGGCAAAATCAACGGCATCTTGCTCGATCTGGGCGTCTCGTCGCCGCAGCTGGACGACGCGGAACGCGGCTTCTCCTTTATGCGTGACGGGCCGCTGGATATGCGCATGGATCCAACGCGAGGCCATTCCGCCGCCGAGTGGCTGCTGCAAGCAGAAGAGACTGATATCGCCTTTGTGCTGAAGACCTACGGCGAAGAGCGTTTTGCGAAACGCATTGCGCGCGCCATCGTCGAGCGCAACCGCGAACAGCCGATGACGCGCACCAAAGAGCTGGCCGACGTTATCGCGGCGGCAACGCCGGTGAAAGATAAGTTTAAGCATCCGGCAACGCGCAGCTTTCAGGCGATCCGTATCTGGATCAACAGCGAACTGGAAGAGATTGAAAAAGCGCTGAAAGGGGCGCTAACGGCGCTGGCGCCCGAAGGACGCCTCTCCATCATCAGCTTCCACTCGCTGGAAGATCGTCTGGTGAAGCGTTTTATGCGCGACCAGAGCCGCGGCCCACAGGTGCCAGCCGGTCTGCCGATGACCGAGTCGCAGCTTAAAGCGCTAGGCGGACGCCAGCTGAAGCTGCTCGGCAAAATGACGCCGGGTGACGCGGAGGTGGCGGACAACCCGCGCGCGCGCAGTTCGGTCCTGCGCATCGCAGAGAGAACCGACGCATGATCGGCAACGAACGTCACAGCCTGCCCGGCGTCATCGGCGGCGATCTGCTGCGGTTCGGCAAAATCCCGCTGATTTTGCTCACCGCCGTGCTGGTGTCGGCCGTGATGGTGGTGACGACGACACACAAAACGCGTCTGCTGACCGCGCAGCGCGAACAGCTGGTATTAGAGCGCGACGCGCTAGACATTGAATGGCGTAACCTGATCCTTGAGGAGAACGCGCTGGGCGATCACAGCCGGGTGGAGCGCATCGCCACCGAAAAGCTGCAGCTACAGCACGTAGACCCATCCCAGGAAAATATCGTGGTACAGAAATAAGGAACGCTAAATCGCAATGAGCGGCGCAAGCAAAACGCTGAAGAAGTTGAAAAAACAGGAAGATAAGGCCAGCTTTGTAAGCTGGCGCTTTGCGTTGCTGTGCGGCTGTATTTTACTGGCGCTGTTTGGCCTGCTCTCACGTGTCGCCTGGCTGCAGGTCATCAGCCCCGATAAGCTGGTGAAAGAGGGCGATTTGCGCTCGCTGCGCGTACAGGCGGTGCCTACCGCGCGCGGCATGATCAGCGATCGCGCCGGTCGTCCGCTGGCGGTCAGCGTGCCGGTCAACGCCATCTGGGCCGACCCGAAAGAGCTGCACGACGCGGGCGGCGTGACCCTCGACGGCCGCTGGAAAGCGCTCGCCGACGCGCTCTCTATTCCCCTCGATCAGCTGGCGACGCGCGTCAACGCCAATCCCAAAGGACGCTTCATCTATCTGGCGCGGCAGGTCAATCCCGCCATCAGCGACTACATCAAAAAGCTGCGACTGCCCGGCATCCATCTGCGCGAAGAGTCGCGCCGCTACTATCCGGCCGGTCAGGTGACGTCTCATCTGATCGGCTTTACCAATATTGATGGCCAGGGGATCGAAGGCATCGAGAAGAGCTTCGATAAATGGCTGACCGGCGCGCCGGGCGAGCGAACGGTGCGTAAAGACCGTAACGGCCGCGTGATTGAAGATATCTCATCGGTGGACAGTCGTGCCGCCCATAACCTGACGCTCAGCATCGACGAACGCCTGCAGGCGCTGGTCTACCGCGAACTTAACAACGCGGTGGCGTTCAACAAAGCTGAATCGGGCACGGCCGTACTGGTGGACGTCAATACTGGCGAAGTGCTGGCAATGGCCAACAGCCCGGCCTACAACCCAAACAACCTCAGCAACACGCCAAAAGAGATGATGCGCAACCGCGCCATCACCGACATCTTCGAGCCTGGCTCGACCGTCAAGCCGATGGTGGTGATGACGGCGCTGCAGCGCGGCGTGGTGCGGGAAAACAGCGTGCTTAATACGGTGCCGTACCGTGTTAATGGCCATGAAATCAAAGACGTGGCGCGCTATAACGAATTGACCCTTACCGGGGTTCTGCAGAAGTCGAGTAACGTCGGCGTTTCACGGCTGGCGTTAGCGATGCCCTCCTCAGCGCTTGTAGAAACTTATGCGCGCTTTGGCCTGGGTAAACCGACCAATTTGGGGCTGGTCGGGGAAAGTAGTGGCTTATACCCTCAAAAACAACGGTGGTCTGACATAGAGAGGGCCACCTTCTCTTTCGGCTACGGGCTAATGGTAACGCCGTTACAGTTAGCGCGTGTCTACGCGACCATCGGCAGCTACGGCATCTTCCGGCCGCTGTCGATTACCAAAGTCGATCCGCCTGTCGCAGGCGAGCGCGTCTTCCCGGAACCGCTGGTGAAAACCGTGGTTCATATGATGGAAAGCGTCGCGCTGCCGGGCGGCGGCGGCGTAAAAGCGGCCATTAAAGGCTATCGCATCGCGATCAAAACCGGTACGGCGAAAAAAGTCGGCCCGGATGGCCGCTACGTCAATAAATATATCGCCTATACCGCAGGCGTCGCGCCTGCCAGTCATCCTCGTTTTGCGCTGGTGGTGGTGATCAACGATCCCCAGGCCGGCAAGTATTACGGTGGTGCGGTTTCCGCGCCGGTGTTCGGTGCCATCATGGGCGGCGTTCTGCGCACCATGAATATCGAACCGGACGCGTTGCCGACCAATGACAAAAACGAGCTGGTGACAAACAGAAGTGAGGAAAAAAGTGACAGATCGTAACCTGCGCGACTTGCTGGACCCGTGGGTGCCAGGCGCGCCGGCGCGTCCCCTGGGTGACATGACACTGGATAGCCGCAAGGCGGCGTCCGGCGATCTGTTTGTGGCCGTCGCAGGCCACCACGCCGATGGACGGCGTTTTATTCCGCAGGCGATCGCGCAGGGCGTGGCCGCCGTGATTGCAGAGGCCGAAGGCGAAGCCAGCGATGGCGATATTCGCGAAATGCACGGCGTGCCGGTGATTTACCTGGCGCAGCTGGCGCAGCGGCTCTCCGCGCTGGCGGGCCGCTTCTATGGTCAGCCCGGCGAAAAGCAGAAGCTGATTGGCGTGACCGGCACCAATGGCAAAACCACGACCACGCAGCTGCTGGCGCAGTGGGCGCAGCGGCTGGGCGAAACCGGCGCGGTGATGGGCACGGTCGGCAACGGCCTGCTCGGACAGCTGACCGCCGCAGATAACACCACCGGCTCGGCTGTGGAGGTCCAGCATCTGCTGCAGGAGCTGGCGCAGCAGGGCGCGACGCTGACCGCGATGGAGGTTTCTTCACACGGTCTGGTGCAGCATCGCGTTGCCGCGCTGCCGTTCGCCGCCGCGGTCTTTACTAATCTGAGCCGCGATCATCTCGACTATCACGGCGATATGCAGAGCTACGAATCGGCTAAAAAGCGGCTGTTTACCGACCATCAGGTCGGCGAAATGATCCTGAACGCCGACGACGAAGCAGGGCGCCGCTGGCTGGCGACCCTGCCCGACGCCGTTGCCGTTACCATGGAAAACAATCTCCAGCCTTGCTGTCACGGCCGGTGGGTAAAAGCCGAAGAGGTGACTTATCAGGACAATGGCGCGCATATTCGCTTCAGCTCAAGCTGGGGCGAAGGTGAATTCAGCAGCCATCTGATGGGCGCCTTCAACGTCAGCAATCTGCTGCTGGCGTTCGCCACGCTGCTGGCGCTCGATTATCCGCTCGCCGATCTGGTGCGGACGGCGCCGCAGCTGCAGCCGGTATGCGGGCGCATGGAGGTCTTCAGCGCGCCGGGCAAGCCGACCGTAGTGGTGGATTATGCCCATACGCCAGACGCGCTGGAGAAGGCGCTGGAAGCCGCGCGCCTGCACTGTAAAGGCAGGTTGTGGTGCGTATTTGGCTGCGGTGGCGATCGCGACAAAGGCAAGCGTCCCCTGATGGGCGCTATCGCCGAGCAGTTCGCGGACGTCGTAGTAATTACCGACGATAACCCGCGCAGCGAAGATCCGCAGGCTATCGTTAACGACATTTTGACCGGCCTGCTTGAGCCGCACCGCGCGCGCGTTGTCGCTGGACGGGCGCAAGCGGTCACTAACGCCGTTCTGCAGGCCCAGCCTGACGACATCGTGCTGGTGGCGGGCAAAGGTCATGAAGATTATCAAATCGTGGGAAATCGTCGTCTGGATTATTCCGACCGCGCCACGGTTGCCGCGTTATTAGGAGTAACGGCATGATCCCGGTTTCCCTTACCACGCTGGCCGAGATCAGCGGCGGCGCGCTTTACGGCAGCGATCTTGTGCTGAGCGACGTCACGACAGATACGCGCAAAGTGACGCCCGGCAGCCTGTTCGTCGCGCTGGTGGGCGAACGCTTCGACGCCCACGATTTTGCCGCTGACGCTATCGCCAGCGGCGCGCAGGCGTTATTAGTGAGTAAGCATTTACCTTTTTCTGTCCCGCAGGTCGTCGTGGCCGACACGCGTATCGCGTTCGGCAAGCTGGCCGCCTGGGTGCGCCAGCAGTCGAAGGCGCGCGTCGTGGCGCTGACCGGCTCCTCCGGTAAAACCTCCGTCAAAGAGATGACTGCCGCCATCCTGCGCGAGTGCGGCGAAACGCTCTATACCGCCGGCAACCTGAATAACGATTTTGGCGTGCCGATGACGCTGCTGCGCCTCACCGAACAGCATCAGTATGCGGTGATCGAACTGGGCGCCAATCATCAGGGCGAAATCGCCTATACCACCGAATTGACGCGCCCAGAGAGCGCGCTGGTGAATAACCTGGCGGCGGCGCATCTGGAAGGCTTCGGTTCGCTGGCGGGCGTGGCGAAGGCGAAAGGGGAGATCTTCAACGGTCTGCCGGCGAACGGCACCGCTATCCTCAACGCCGACAGCAACGACTGGCCGCACTGGCAGGCCAACCTGCACGGCAAGCGCGTCTGGCGCTTTTCGCCGCAGGCATCCGACATCGACTTTACCGCGCGCGATATCCGCCTGGGCGTAGACGGCACCCACTTTATCCTGCAGACGCCGCGCGGCGACATCGACGTCACGCTGCCGCTGCCTGGCCGCCATAATATCGCCAACGCGCTGGCCGCCGCCGCGCTGGCGCTGTCGGTCGATGCGCCGCTTAGCGCCATTCAGAGCGGGTTAAAAAAGCTGCAGGCCGTGCCTGGCCGCCTGTTTCCCATTCGCCTCGGCGAGCATCAGCTGCTGCTTGACGATAGCTATAACGCCAACGTCGGCTCAATGACGGCCGCCGCGCAGGTGCTGGGCGAGATGCCCGGCTATCGCGTGATGGTGGTGGGCGATATGGCGGAGCTGGGCGATGAGGCGGAACAGTGTCATCGCGAAGTCGGCCTGGCGGCGAAAGCCGCAGGCGTCGATCGCGTGCTGAGCGTGGGCGCGCTGAGCGCCAGCATTAGTGAAAGCAGCGGGGTTGGCGAACATTTCGCCACTAAGACCGCGCTGACTGAACGTTTACGGACGTTGTTGTCCGAACATCGGGAATTAACCGTTTTGATTAAAGGTTCGCGGAGTGCTGCCATGGAGCAGGTCGTGCAGAATCTACAGGAGATGGGAACATGTTAGTCTGGCTGGCCGAGCATCTGGTCGCTTTTTATTCCGGCTTCAACGTCTTTTCATATTTGACGTTTCGCGCCATCGTCAGCCTGCTGACCGCTTTATTTATCTCTTTATGGATGGGGCCGCGCCTGATCGCCTGGCTGCAAAAGCTGCAAATTGGTCAGGTAGTGCGCAATGACGGTCCGGAGTCGCACTTCAGCAAGCGCGGCACCCCGACCATGGGCGGGATTATGATCCTCACCTCAATTACCGTTTCGGTACTGATGTGGGCCTATCCTTCTAATCCCTACGTCTGGTGCGTGCTGGTCGTGCTGGTGGGCTTTGGCATCATCGGCTTTGTCGATGACTATCGCAAAGTGGTGCGCAAAGATACCAAAGGACTGATCGCGCGCTGGAAATATTTCTGGATGTCGGTGATTTCGCTCGGCGTGGCGTTCGCGCTCTACGCCGCTGGCAAAGGGACGCCCGCCACGCAGCTGGTAGTGCCGTTTTTCAAAGACATCATGCCCCAGCTTGGCCTGTTCTACGTCGTGCTGGCCTACTTCGTTATCGTTGGCACCGGCAATGCCGTGAATCTCACCGACGGTCTGGACGGCCTGGCGATTATGCCGACCGTGTTTGTCGCTGCCGGGTTCGCGCTAGTGGCCTGGGCAACCGGCAACGTCAAGTTCGCCGAGTATCTGCATATTCCCTACTTGCGCCATGCGGGCGAGCTGGTGATCGTCTGTACCGCCATCGTCGGGGCAGGGCTGGGCTTTTTGTGGTTCAACACCTATCCGGCGCAGGTCTTTATGGGCGATGTGGGATCGCTGGCGCTGGGCGGCGCGCTCGGCACGCTCGCCGTGCTGCTGCGTCAGGAATTTTTACTGGTGATCATGGGCGGCGTGTTCGTGGTTGAGACGCTGTCGGTGATCCTGCAGGTAGGATCGTTCAAGCTACGCGGACAGCGCATTTTCCGCATGGCGCCGATTCATCATCACTATGAACTGAAAGGCTGGCCGGAACCGCGCGTCATCGTGCGCTTCTGGATCATTTCGCTGATGCTGGTGCTTATTGGCCTGGCCACGCTGAAGGTACGTTAATTATGGCTGACTATCGGGGCAGAAAAGTCGTCATTATCGGGCTGGGCCTCACGGGGCTCTCCTGTGTTGATTTCTTTTTAGCGCAAGGCGTAACGCCGCGCGTGATGGATACCCGTGTGTCGCCGCCGGGACTCGACAAGCTGCCTCAACAGGTAGAGCGCTATACCGGCGGGCTGAACAGCGACTGGCTGCTGGCGGCTGATCTGATCGTCGCCAGCCCAGGCATGGCGCTGGCGCATCCGGCATTAACTGAAGCGGCCGAGGCGGGCGTGGAAATCGTCGGCGATATTGAGCTGTTCTGCCGCGAAGCGCAGGCACCGATCGTGGCGATCACCGGCTCCAACGGCAAGAGCACCGTTACCACGCTGGTTGGCGAGATGGCGCGCGCTGCAGGATGGCAGGTCGGCGTGGGCGGCAATATTGGCCTGCCGGCGCTGTCGCTGCTGAAATCGCCCGCACAGCTTTACGTGCTGGAGCTCTCCAGCTTCCAGCTCGAAACCACCTGGAGCCTGAAAGCCGCGGCGGCGACCATTCTCAATGTCACCGAAGATCATATGGATCGCTATCCGCTCGGTATGCAGCAGTACCGCGCCGCGAAGCTGCGCATCTATGAAAACGCGCGGGTTTGCGTCGTCAATGCCGACGATGCGCTGACCCTGCCGGTGCGCGGCGCCGATGCGCGCTGCGTCAGCTTCGGCATCGATTTCGGCGACTATCACCTTAATCGTCAGCAGGGCGCCACCTGGCTGCGCGTGCAGGGTGAAAAAGTACTCAACACCGATGAGATGAAGCTGGTAGGCCAGCATAACTATACCAATGCGCTGGCCGCGCTGGCGCTGGCCGATGCCGTGGGCCTGCCGCGCGCCTCCAGCCTGGCGGCGCTCACCAGCTTTAGCGGGCTGGCGCATCGCTTCCAGCTGGTGCATGAAGCCAACGGCGTGCGCTGGATCAACGATTCGAAAGCCACCAACGTCGGCAGCACCGAAGCGGCGCTTAACGGCCTGCAGGTCAATGGCCGACTCTGGCTGCTGCTGGGCGGCGACGGCAAATCGGCGGATTTCACGCCGCTGGCGCGCTATGTGCAGGACGAGAAGGTTCGCCTTTACTGTTTTGGCCGCGATGGCGACGCGCTGGCGGCGCTGCGTCCCGACAACGCCGTGCGCACCGAGACAATGCAGCAGGCGATGGCGCTGATCGCGCCGCAGGTGCAGCCTGGCGATATGGTGCTGCTGTCGCCCGCCTGCGCCAGCCTGGATCAGTTCCGTAATTTTGAACAGCGCGGCGATCGCTTCGCGCAGCTGGCGAAGGAGTTAGGCTGATGCGTATTCCTGGCGGCGGAATGATAATTGGACTCTTCGCCTTTATCGGCAGCCGGCTTAAAGACTGGGTCATGGGCGCGCGCGAAAGCGACGATTCCGCTCTGGTGCTCTATGACCGCACGCTGCTGTGGCTCACCTTCGGCCTGGCGATTATCGGCTTCGTGATGGTGACCTCGGCCTCGATGCCGGTGGGGCAGCGTCTCAACGACGATCCTTTTTACTTTGCCAAGCGCGACGCCTTCTATATCGTGCTCGGGCTCGGCATCGCGCTGGTCACGCTGCGCGTGCCGATGGATTTCTGGCAGCGCTACAGCAACGCGATGCTGCTGGCCACGGTGGTGATGCTGCTTATCGTACTGGTGGTGGGCAGCTCGGTGAACGGCGCCTCGCGCTGGATCGCTCTCGGCCCGCTGCGTATCCAGCCAGCGGAACTCTCGAAGCTGTCGCTCTTCTGCTATCTCGCCAGCTATCTGGTGCGCAAGGTAGAAGAGGTGCGCAATAACTTCTGGGGCTTCTGCAAACCGATGGGCGTGATGGTGGTGCTGGCAGTGCTGCTGCTGGCGCAGCCTGACCTTGGCACCGTGGTCGTGCTGTTTGTCACCACCCTGGCGATGCTCTTCCTGGCGGGCGCGAAGCTGTGGCAGTTTCTGGCGATTATCGGCTCCGGCATGTTCGCCGTGGTGCTGCTGATTATCGCGGAACCTTACCGTATGCGCCGCGTAACCTCGTTCTGGAACCCCTGGGAAGATCCTTTCGGCAGCGGCTATCAGCTGACGCAGTCGCTGATGGCGTTCGGCCGCGGCGAATTCTGGGGGCAAGGGCTCGGCAACTCGGTGCAAAAACTGGAGTATCTGCCGGAAGCGCACACCGACTTTATCTTCTCTATCATCGGCGAAGAACTGGGTTATATCGGTGTGGTTTTAGCCTTGTTGATGGTATTCTTCGTCGCTTTTCGTGCGATGTCGATCGGCCGCCGCGCGCTGGAGATCGATCAGCGTTTTTCCGGCTTTCTCGCCTGTTCTATCGGCGTGTGGTTCAGCTTCCAGGCGTTGGTTAACGTCGGCGCGGCAGCGGGCATGCTGCCGACGAAAGGGCTGACGCTGCCGCTGATCAGCTACGGTGGCTCCAGCCTGTTGATTATGTCGACGGCGATTGTGTTTTTACTGCGTATTGATTATGAAACGCGCCTGACCAAAGCGCAGGCGTTTACCCGAGGTGCCCGATGAGTGGGAAGCGTTTGATGGTGATGGCGGGTGGAACCGGCGGACATGTTTTCCCCGGTCTGGCCGTTGCCCATCATCTGATGGAACAGGGGTGGCAGGTTCGCTGGCTCGGCACCGCCGACAGAATGGAAGCGGATCTGGTGCCAAAACACGGTATCGAGATTGAGTTTATTCGCATCAGCGGTCTGCGTGGCAAAGGCCTGAAAGCGCTGCTGCTGGCGCCGATGCGGATTTTCAACGCCTGGCGTCAGGCGCGCGCCATTATGCGGGCATGGCAGCCGGACGTGGTGCTGGGCATGGGCGGCTATGTTTCCGGGCCTGGTGGCCTTGCGGCCTGGAGCTGCGGCATTCCGGTGGTGCTGCATGAGCAGAACGGCATTGCCGGGCTGACCAACAAGTGGCTGGCGAAGATCGCCAGCAAAGTGATGCAGGCCTTTCCCGGCGCCTTCCCGCATGCGGACGTCGTCGGCAATCCGGTGCGCACCGACGTGCTGGCGCTGCCGCTGCCGGACGCGCGCCTGGCCAACCGCAGCGGTCCAATTCGCGTGCTGGTGGTCGGCGGCAGTCAGGGCGCGCGCGTGCTGAACCAGACGCTGCCTCAGGTCGCGGCCGCGCTGGGCGACAGCGTGACGCTGTGGCATCAGACCGGCAAAGGCGCACAGCAGGATGTGCTTAAGGCGTACCAGCAGGTCGGCCAGACGCAGCACAAGGTCACGGAATTTATTGACGATATGGCGGCCGCCTACGCCTGGGCGGATGTGGTGGTGTGCCGCTCCGGCGCGCTTACCGTCAGCGAAATCGCTGCAGCGGGCTTACCGGCGATTTTCGTGCCTTTTCAGCATAAAGATCGTCAGCAGTACTGGAATGCGCTGCCGCTGGAAAAAGCGGGCGCGGCCAAAATTTTTGAGCAGCCGCAGTTTACCGCGGATGCCGTGGCGGAGACGCTGCGTCGCTGGGATCGCCCCACGCTGTTGAGCATGGCGGAAAAAGCCCGCCAGGTGGCGATCCCCGATGCGACCGACAGGGTCGCGCGTGAAGTGGCGCGCGCCGCGAAGTGAATAATCGGGCCAGCGTGCTGGCCGGTGCCGCAACAGGCACGGATAGAGATGACAGGTAACTGAGAACGATGAATACACAACAACTGGCAAAACTGCGCTCCATTGTGCCCGAGATGCGTCGCGTCCGGCACATTCACTTTGTCGGCATCGGCGGTGCCGGCATGGGCGGTATTGCCGAAGTGTTGGCGAACGAGGGTTACCATATTAGCGGCTCCGATCTGGCGCCGAACGCGGTGACGCAGCATCTGGCGGCGCTGGGCGCCACCATCTATTTTAACCATCGCCCGGAAAACGTCACCGACGCCAGCGTGGTGGTGGTCTCCAGCGCGGTGGCGCAGGACAACCCGGAACTGGTCGCAGCGCGCGAACAGCGTATTCCTGTGATCCGTCGCGCCGAGATGCTGGCGGAGCTGATGCGTTTTCGCCACGGCATCGCTATTGCCGGCACGCACGGCAAAACCACCACCACGGCGATGGTGTCGAGCATCTATGCAGAGGGCGGTCTGGATCCGACCTTCGTCAACGGCGGGCTGGTTAAGGCGGCGGGCACGCACGCGCGGCTCGGCAGCAGCCGTTACCTGATTGCTGAAGCGGATGAGAGCGACGCCTCTTTCCTGCATCTGCAGCCGATGGTGGCGGTAGTGACCAACATTGAAGCTGACCATATGGATACCTACCAGGGCGACTTCGAAAACCTGAAGCAGACGTTTATCAACTTTCTGCACAACCTGCCGTTTTACGGCCGTGCGGTAATGTGCATCGATGATGCGGTGATCCGCGATTTGATCCCGCGCGTGGGGCGTCATATCACCACCTACGGCTTTAGCGATGATGCCGATGTGCGCATTGAACACTATGAGCAGCGCGGCGCGCAGGGGCACTTTACCCTGGTGCGCCACGACAAGCCCCTTTTGCAGGTCACGCTGAATGCGCCAGGCCGTCATAATGCGCTCAACGCGGCCGCCGCCGTTGCGGTGGCGAGCGAAGAGGGCATTGACGACAACGCGATTCTTGCCGCGCTGGAAAGCTTCCAGGGGACAGGCCGTCGCTTCGATCTGCTGGGCGAATTCCCGACGGAGCCGGTAAACGGCAATCCGGGCACGGCGATGCTGGTCGACGATTACGGCCATCATCCGACCGAAGTTGACGCCACCATTAAGGCGGCGCGCGCCGGCTGGCCGGATAAAAAACTGGTGATGGTGTTTCAGCCGCACCGCTATACGCGCACCCGCGACCTGTTCGACGACTTCGCCAACGTGCTGTCGCAGGTCGATGTGCTGCTGATGCTGGATGTCTATTCAGCGGGCGAAACGCCGATTCCGGGCGCGGACAGCCGCGCGCTGTGCCGCTCTATTCGCGGGCGCGGCAAGGTCGATCCGGTGCTGGTGCCGGATCACGATGCGCTGCCGGAGATGCTGGCGCCGCTGCTGTCGGGCAACGATCTCATTCTGGTGCAGGGCGCCGGTAACGTAGGCAAAGTGGCGCGCAAGCTGGCGGATGGCAAGCTGCAGCCCGAGCGCAAAGCGGAGGAGCGTCATGGCTGATAAAGTCGCCGTCCTGATGGGCGGCACCTCGGCGGAGCGCGACGTGTCGCTGATGTCCGGCAGCGCGGTGCTGGCCGGTCTGCGTGAGGCGGGCGTTAACGCGCATGCGGTCGACACGCGCGACGTTTCGGTACTGACGCTGAAAGAGCAGGGCTTCGACGCCGCGTTTATTGCGCTGCACGGCCGCGGAGGCGAAGACGGCACGCTGCAGGCGGTGCTGGAATTTTTACAGCTGCCCTATACCGGCAGCGGCGTGATGGCGTCGGCCATTACCATGGATAAGCTGCGCACCAAACTGCTCTGGCAGGGGCGCGGGTTGCCCTCGGGCCGTTTTGTCTGGCTGACGCGCGAGCAGTATCAGGCGGGTCTGAACGCAGAAATGCGCGACGCCGTTGAAGCGCTTGGCCTGCCGCTGTTCGTCAAACCGAGCAGCGAAGGCTCCAGCGTCGGCATCAGCCGCGTCAATACGCTGGCAACGCTGCCTGCTGCGCTGGATGAAGCGTTCCGCCATGATGACAACGTGCTGATTGAAGCGTTTCTCAGCGGGGCGGAGTATACGGTCGGCATTATTGGCGACCAGATTCTGCCTGCCATACGCATTCAGACCGCCAGTGAATTTTATGACTATGAAGCAAAATACATTTCTGACGATACTCAATACTTCTGCCCGGCAGGATTGAGCGCGGAGCGGGAAGCGGAGCTACAGACGCTGGTCTGGGACGCATGGCGCGCGCTGGGCTGTAGCGGCTGGGGACGCGTAGACGTGATGGCGGATGGCGAAGGCAACTTCCAGTTGCTGGAGGCGAACACCTCGCCAGGCATGACCAGCCACAGTCTGGTGCCGATGGCGGCAAGCGTTGCGGGCATAGGCTTCTCGCAGCTGGTGGCGCGCATTCTGGAACTGGCTGACTGATATGTCACAGGCGGCACTTAACGCACGGAACCGCGAGCCCCAGGAGCGCGTGCGCACGGGGCGCAGCAACGGGGCCAGACTGTTCGGCATCGTGTTTTTGCTGATGGTTATTGGCATTATGATTTTCGGCGGGCTGGTGGTGCTGAAATGGATGAACGACGCGTCGCGCCTGCCGCTTTCACGGCTGGTGGTGACGGGCGAAACCCACTACACCACGCACGATGATATCCGCCAGGCGATTTTGTCGCTGGGCGCGCCGGGCACCTTTATGTCGCAGGATGTCGACATCCTTCAGCAGCAGATTGAGCGGCTGCCGTGGATTAAACAGGTCAGCGTGCGCAAGCAGTGGCCTGACGAGCTGAAGATCCACCTGGTGGAGTATGTGCCGGTGGCGCGCTGGAACGATCTGCACATGGTGGATGCAGACGGCGTCTCCTTCAGCGTGCCGGCCAGCCACATCGGCAAAGAAACGATGCCGATGCTC
Source organism: Pantoea phyllosphaerae (assembly GCF_051025595.1). Taxonomy (NCBI): domain Bacteria; kingdom Pseudomonadati; phylum Pseudomonadota; class Gammaproteobacteria; order Enterobacterales; family Erwiniaceae; genus Pantoea; species Pantoea phyllosphaerae. Next base: position 30,199 of record NZ_JBPFDE010000014.1, on the reverse strand, counting down.
TACGGACCGGAAGGCAGCGAAAAAGAGGTGTTGGCGGGTTACCACAGCATGAGCGACGTGCTGAAAGCCAACAAATTTACCCTGAAGGTCGCGTCGATGACGGCGCGACGGTCATGGCAGCTGGTCACCAGCGACGATGTGCGCATCGAACTGGGGCGCGGCGAGCCTATGAAGCGTCTTAACCGATTTATTGAGCTCTATCCGGCGTTGCAGCAGCAAGGGCAGAACGAGCACAAGCTCATCAGCTATGTGGATTTGCGGTACGACTCGGGTGCAGCCGTGGGCTGGACGCCGGAGCCCGTAGAGCTCCAGGACAGTAATCAGCAACAGAACCAGGCACAGGCTAAACAATGATCAAGGCAACGGACAGAAAACTGGTAGTTGGACTCGAAATTGGCACCGCGAAGGTCGCCGCCCTGGTTGGGGAAATTCTGCCCGATGGTATGGTCAACATTATCGGGGTGGGCAGCTGCCCATCTCGCGGTATGGATAAAGGCGGCGTAAACGACCTTGAGTCGGTGGTGAAATGCGTACAGCGCGCCATCGATCAGGCCGAACTGATGGCGGATTGCCAGATCTCTTCCGTCTATCTCGCCTTATCGGGTAAACATATCAGCTGCCAGAACGAAATCGGGATGGTTCCGATTTCCGAAGAGGAAGTGACTCAGGATGATGTGGAAAACGTCGTACACACTGCAAAGTCAGTGCGCGTGCGTGATGAGCACCGCATCCTGCATGTTATTCCTCAGGAATACGCTATCGATTATCAGGAAGGCATCAAAAATCCGGTCGGCTTGTCGGGCGTGCGCATGCAGGCAAAAGTGCACCTGATCACATGTCACAACGATATGGCGAAAAATATCGTCAAGGCTGTTGAACGTTGTGGCCTGAAAGTTGACCAACTGATTTTTGCCGGTCTGGCGTCCAGTTTTGCGGTGCTGACCGAAGACGAACGTGAGCTTGGCGTCTGTGTTGTCGACGTCGGCGGCGGTACAATGGATATTGCTGTTTATACAGGCGGCGCGCTGCGTCACACTAAAGTGATCCCCTATGCGGGTAACGTGGTCACCAGCGACATCGCCTACGCCTTCGGCACGCCGCCGACAGACGCTGAAGCGATCAAGGTTCGCCACGGCTGCGCGCTGGGGTCGATTGTCGGCAAAGATGAAAATGTTGAAGTGCCGAGCGTGGGCGGACGTCCGCCGCGTAGTCTGCAACGGCAGACGCTGGCCGAAGTCATCGAGCCGCGCTACACCGAATTGCTGAATCTGGTCAATGACGAGATTTTGCAGCTACAGGAACAACTGCGTCAGCAGGGCGTTAAGCACCATCTGGCAGCCGGGATCGTACTGACCGGTGGCGCGGCGCAAATTGAAGGGCTGGCCGCCTGCGCACAACGCGTTTTCCATACGCAGGTGCGTATCGGGCAGCCGCTCAATATCACTGGATTGACAGATTACGCGCAGGAACCTTATTACTCGACCGCAGTGGGACTGCTGCACTACGGCAAAGAGTCCCATATGAACGGCGATGCAGAGACGGAAAAACGCGCATCAGTGGGTAACTGGTTCAAGCGCATTAATAGCTGGTTGAAGAAAGAATTTTGATTTTAGAAAGGAGACCATGCTGGCACTGTTTATGGTCTCCAGGCGACAGGCACATAACGGAGAGAAATCATGTTTGAACCGATGGAATTAACCAATGACGCGGTGATTAAAGTCATCGGCGTCGGCGGCGGCGGCGGCAATGCCGTAGAGCACATGGTGCGCGAGCGTATCGAAGGTGTGGAATTCTTTGCTGTGAACACCGACGCTCAGGCGTTGCGTAAAACAGCGGTTGGCCAGACTATCCAGATCGGCACCAATATCACCAAAGGTCTGGGTGCCGGCGCGAATCCGGAAGTGGGTCGTACCTCGGCGGAAGAAGATCGCGAAGCACTGCGTTCTGCGCTGGAGGGAGCAGACATGGTCTTTATCGCTGCCGGTATGGGCGGCGGTACCGGCACCGGCGCTGCGCCGGTGGTGGCGGAAGTGGCTAAAGACCTGGGCATTCTGACCGTTGCGGTCGTGACCAAGCCGTTCAACTTCGAAGGCAAAAAGCGCATGGCCTTTGCTGAGCAGGGCATCGCCGAACTCTCTAAGCATGTCGATTCACTGATTACTATCCCGAACGACAAGCTGCTGAAAGTGCTGGGTCGCGGCATCTCTCTGCTTGACGCTTTTGGCGCAGCAAACGACGTCCTGAAAGGCGCTGTACAGGGCATCGCTGAGCTGATTACACGTCCGGGCCTGATGAACGTCGACTTTGCTGACGTACGCACCGTGATGTCCGAAATGGGCTACGCGATGATGGGTTCCGGTGTCGCCTGCGGCGAAGATCGCGCGGAAGAGGCAGCCGAAATGGCGATCTCCAGCCCGCTGCTGGAAGATATCGACCTGTCTGGCGCGCGCGGCGTGCTGGTCAACATCACGGCGGGCTTCGACCTGCGTCTGGATGAGTTCGAAACCGTGGGTAACACCATCCGCGCCTTCGCCTCTGACAACGCCACCGTGGTTATCGGTACCTCGCTGGATCCGGAAATGAACGACGAACTGCGCGTTACCGTCGTGGCAACCGGCATTGGCATGGACAAGCGTCCGGAAATTACCCTGGTGACCAATAAGCCAGCCAGCCAGCCTGTGATGGATCATCGCTACCAGCAGCACGGCATGTCGCCGCTGCCGCAGGAGCAAAAGCCGGCGGCTAAAGTGGTCAACGACCAGACTGCGCAGTCAAACAAAGAGCCCGATTACCTTGATATTCCAGCGTTTCTGCGTAAGCAGGCCGATTAGGAATAAGCTGAGAATTGGGATTCTCCGCTCTTTGTGCTAAAGTGTTCGCCCGCTGGTAAAGTATACTGGCGGTCGGATGGGTAATATTGCGAGATAATACGATGATCAAACAAAGGACATTAAAACGTATTGTTCAGGCGACTGGCGTCGGTTTACATACCGGCAAGAAAGTCACGCTGACATTACGCCCTGCGCCGGCTAATACCGGGGTCATCTATCGTCGCACTGACTTGAATCCACCGGTTGATTTCCCGGCTGATGCAAAATACGTGCGCGACACCATGCTGAGTACCTGCCTGGTGAATGATGAAGGCGTACGTATTTCGACGGTTGAGCATTTGAACGCCGCGCTGGCTGGTCTGGGTATCGACAACATCATTGTTGAAGTGGATGCGCCGGAAATTCCGATTATGGACGGCAGCGCCGCGCCCTTTATCTATCTGCTGATGGATGCGGGCATCGAACAGCTGAACAGCGCCAAGAAATTTGTGCGCGTTAAGCAGACTGTTCGCGTGGAAGATGGCGATAAGTGGGCCGAGATCAAGCCATACAATGGTTTCTCTCTCGACTTTACCATCGACTTCAACCATCCGGCGATCGACTCCAGCTCTCAGCGCTATCAGCTGAACTTCTCTGCCGACTCTTTTGTTCGTCAGATTAGCCGCGCGCGGACTTTCGGCTTTATGCGTGAAATCGAGTATCTGCAATCCAAAGGCCTGTGCCTGGGCGGTAGTCTGGATTGTGCGATCGGCCTCGACGACTTCCGCGTGCTGAATGAAGAAGGCCTGCGTTTTGAAGATGAATTCGTTCGTCACAAAATGCTGGATGCGATCGGCGACCTGTTTATGTGCGGCCACAACATTATCGGCGCGTTTACCGCGTTCAAATCAGGCCACGCACTGAACAACAAGCTGCTGCAGGCCGTCCTGGCGAAACAAGAAGCCTGGGAATGGGCTACCTTCGAAGACGAAGCGGAACTGCCGCTGGCGTTCAAGGCACCGAATCTGGTTCTGGCTTAATTACCCCGGAATCTTTAAAGGCTGGTATCTGCTGACAACCCTCTCCGGTCAGCAGTGCCAGCCTTTTTTATTGCGCTTTTTTTGGTCCCCTGAATTTTTCGGCATGCTTCGCAGCAAAGCGTGAAACGTTGCTGAAACGCTGAACAAACAGGCGGCTTTTCTTCCAGAGCGACTTTAAACACTGATGTGGGCGCCCCACATTAATGGTACTATCAGGCGCTCTGAGAAGCTGAGCGCCGCTGTTCAAAGAGAGCGGCAACCCCCTGACAACGACGCGATCGTTGATGCGCAATGGAAGAGTTGTGATCGGAATTTTTCTACGCTGGCGACATTTAGGCAGACGCTATTTCTGGCCTCATCTCCTGTTGGGGATGGTGGCGGCCAGCTTTGGCTTGCCTGTCTGCGCCCAGAGCGCTGAATTCAACCCTTCATCCGAATCCTCTTCCAGCAGCCTTTTCGTCGGCAATGCCGCGCGCTTCGATCATCTGATCCGACTGCAGGAAACGGCGCGCCGTCCCAGCTTTACGATAGATTACTGGCATCAGCACGCCATCCGTACCGTTATCCGCCATCTTTCTTTTACCCTGACGCCGCAGGCGGAAACGCCCGATAACCTGCCGCTGGCTGCGCACAGGCTGGCGCTGATCGATTCGCTTCAGGCATTGCTGACCACTCATACTTCTTTGCGCCAGCCGTCGCAGCCGGTCGCCAACGCGCCGCACGATGCGCTTGCTCCTGCCACTTCACTGGCCGACTGGCGCAGTAAAACCCATGCAATTCGCGCCGGACCGTCTACGCTGCTTGTCTGAAACGTCTTTTAAAATACCTATATTCATTATCGCAGCCCGCATTACGCGGCTGAATTGAGAAGTTTTTAATATGTTAATCAAGCTTTTAACCAAAATGTTTGGCAGCAGCAACGATCGTACCCTGCGCCGCATGCGCAAAGTCGTCGACGTCATCAACAAGATGGAACCGGATTTTGAGAAACTTTCAGACGACGAGCTGAAAGCAAAAACCGACGAGTTTCGCGAACGCCTGAAAAAAGGCGAGACGCTGGAAAATTTGATCCCGGAAGCCTTTGCGACAGTGCGTGAAGCCAGTAAACGCGTCTTCGGCATGCGTCACTTTGACGTGCAGCTGATTGGCGGCATGGTGCTGAACGATCGCTGCATCGCGGAGATGCGTACCGGTGAAGGTAAAACGCTGACCGCGACCCTGCCAGCCTACCTCAATGCGCTGAGCGGTAAAGGCGTGCACGTCGTCACCGTCAACGACTACCTGGCGCAGCGCGATGCGGAAAATAACCGTCCGCTGTTTGAGTTCCTGGGGCTGAGCGTCGGCATCAACCTGCCGGGCATGCCTTCGGTGGCGAAGCGTGAGGCCTACGCGGCGGATATCACCTACGGCACCAACAACGAATATGGCTTCGACTATCTGCGCGACAACATGGCCTTCAGCCCGGAAGAGCGCGTGCAGCGCAAGCTGAACTATGCGCTGGTGGATGAGGTCGACTCCATCCTGATCGACGAAGCGCGTACGCCGCTGATTATCTCCGGTCCGGCAGAAGACAGCTCGGAAATGTATACCCGGGTTAACAAAATCATTCCTGGCCTGATCCGTCAGGAGAAAGAGGGCTCTGACAACTTCCAGGGCGAAGGCGATTTCTGGGTCGACGAGAAAGCGCGTCAGGCGCACATGACCGAGCGCGGTCTGGTCAAGGTGGAAGAGCTGCTGGTGAGCCAGGGCATTATGGAAGAGGGCGAATCGCTCTATTCGCCGACCAACATTATGCTGATGCATCACGTCACCGCGGCTCTGCGCGCCCACGCGCTGTTTACGCGCGATGTGGATTACATCGTGAAGGACGGCGAAGTGGTTATCGTCGACGAACACACCGGCCGTACCATGCAGGGCCGCCGCTGGTCGGATGGTCTGCACCAGGCGATTGAAGCCAAAGAGGGTGTGGAGATCCAGAACGAGAACCAGACGCTGGCTTCCATCACCTTCCAGAACTACTTCCGCCTCTACGATAAGCTGGCCGGTATGACCGGTACGGCGGACACCGAGGCCTTCGAGTTCAGCTCTATTTATAAACTCGACACCATCGTCGTGCCGACCAACCGCCCGATGGTGCGTAAAGATCTGCCCGATCTGGTCTATATGACCGAAAAAGAGAAGATCGACGCGATTATTGAAGATATCCGCGAGCGTACCGCTAATGGCCAGCCGGTGCTGGTGGGGACCATTTCCATTGAAAAATCGGAAGTGGTCTCTAACGAGCTGACGCGTGCGGGTATCAAGCACAACGTGCTGAACGCCAAGTTCCACGCCCGCGAAGCGGATATCGTCGCACAGGCGGGGCAGCCGGGTGCGGTTACCATCGCCACCAACATGGCGGGTCGTGGTACCGACATTATGCTGGGCGGCAGCTGGCATGCGGAAGTCGCCGAGCTGGCAGAGCCGACCGAAGCGCAAATTGAAGCGATTAAAGCGGCCTGGCAGCAGCGCCACGATGCGGTACTGGCTTCAGGCGGTCTGCATATTATCGGCACCGAGCGTCACGAGTCGCGTCGTATTGATAACCAGCTGCGCGGCCGCGCCGGTCGTCAGGGCGATGCCGGTTCGTCTCGCTTCTACCTGTCGATGGAAGATGCGTTGATGCGTATTTTCGCCTCGGATCGCGTCTCTAACATGATGCGTAAACTGGGCATGAAGCCTGGTGAAGCGATCGAACACCCGTGGGTGACCAAAGCTATCGCCAACGCGCAGCGTAAAGTCGAGAGCCGCAACTTCGATATTCGTAAGCAGCTGCTGGAGTATGACGATGTGGCAAATGACCAGCGTCGCGCCATCTACAGTCAGCGCAACGAGCTGCTGGACGTTTCCGACGTCAGCGAAACCATCAACAGCATTCGCGAAGACGTGTTTAAAACCACTATCGACACCTACATCCCGCCGCAGTCGCTTGAAGAGATGTGGGACGTGCCGGGCCTGGAAGAGCGCCTGCGCGCTGACTTCGACCTCGACCTGCCGATCGCCGAGTGGCTGGATAAAGAGCCGGATCTGCACGAAGAGACGCTGCGCGAGCGCATCATGACGCGCGCCCGCGAGAGTTACGCCAGCAAGGAAGAGATTGTCGGCGTCGAGATGATGCGCAACTTCGAAAAAGGCGTGATGCTGCAGACGCTCGATTCGCTGTGGAAAGAGCATCTGGCGGCGATGGACTACCTGCGTCAGGGCATCCATCTGCGCGGCTATGCGCAGAAAGATCCTAAGCAGGAGTACAAGCGCGAATCCTTCGCGATGTTCGCGGCCATGCTTGAGTCGCTGAAGTATGAAGTGGTCAGCACGCTGAGCAAGGTGCAGGTGCGCATGCCAGAAGAGGTGGAAGCGATGGAGCAGCAGCGTCGCGAAGAGGCTGAGCGTCTGGCGCAGCAGCAGCAGCTTAGCCATGTTGACGATGAGGCGGCCGCAGCCGCATCACTGGCGGCGCAGGGCGGCGAGCGCAAGGTCGGACGTAACGATCTTTGCCCGTGCGGCTCCGGTAAAAAATATAAGCAGTGTCATGGCCGACTGGCCTGACAGTCGCAAAAAAGGCGCTTCGGCGCCTTTGAGCTTGTTAAAAATTGCAGACGCGGGTGACAAGGCCCGATCGCAAAGACGCAAAAGCGGCATCCATGTCAGCTCGGCCCGCGCACTCCCTTGCGCGGGACGCTTTGCTCTTCAGTCCATGTCACCCGCGTTTAAAATATGTCAGCTTTTAAAAGGCGCTTCGGCGCCTTTTTTCATGTCGACGCGGCGCGGTTAACTTTGCGCCATCCATGCTTTAAAATCAGCGCACCTTCACTTATCCGATGTGGAAAAAATTTATGAAGCACCTGCAGGTTGCCGTTGGCATCATCCGTAACGCCAATAAAGAGATTTTTCTGGCTCAGCGCCCGGCGTCGTCCCATATGGCGAATATGTGGGAGTTTCCCGGCGGTAAAATCGAGCCAGGCGAGAGCGCGGAAGAGGCGCTGAAGCGCGAACTGCTGGAAGAGACCGGCATCGAAGTGACGCAGGCGACGGCGATTGGTGCGGCAGATCATACCTATGACGCGCTGCGCGTCACGCTCAACTTCTTTCTGGTGGAAGGCTGGGAAGGCGAGCCGTGGGGACGCGAAGGGCAGCCACAGCGCTGGGTTGCGCAACGCAATCTGGTCGCAGAAGAGTTCCCGCCAGCTAACCATGCGCTGGTTGCGCGTCTGGTCGCCAACGAGCTTTAATATCAGGGGCGCGAGCCCCTGCTGTCAGTGCTGTGCTTCACTCCAGTCATCGCTTTCGTTCAGATCGCCTTCGCTAGGGATCCGCTTCTCTTCGTCTGCCCATTCGCCTAAATCGATCAGCTGGCAGCGCTTGCTGCAGAACGGGCGCCACGGACTGAGCTCATCCCAGATTACATCTCTCCCGCAGTGCGGACACTGAACGGTAATCACTTCATTTTGCATAGCTACCTCTAACAACAGGCCAGTTCAAAGTTGAGTCGTGCGGGCACTTCGCCGCGTTCGCTGTCCAGCGGCAGAAAGCGGATGGCGTAACGACTTTTGTGGCCGGAAACCTGGGGATAAAGCGCATCCTCCAGCAGGAGCTGAAGGCGCAGCAGATCGGCACCTTCGGCGTTATCCTGATAAAAACCGTTCAGGCTGGTCTGATGGCGGAACGCGCCTGACTGGCGAATAAGATCCAGAATCATCGCCAGGCTTTGATGCAGCGGCGTCAGCGTCTCCAGCCAGGCGGCGACATGGCCGTCGCGCACCTCCTGCGGCTGATGCAGCCAGATATGCAGTCCTGGCAGATCGAAGCTGCAACAGCCGCCCGGAATGCTGAGCCGCTGACGCACCAGGCCGATAAGTCGATCTTCGCGCAGCTGCTGCCCCATCCTCGGCGCGCTGTTGAGCTGAACCGCCTGCGCTTTGAGCTTGTCGCGCAGCGCATCAACCACGGCCATGTCAACGCCCGGTACGTCTGCCCAGGCGCGCAGCTTTTGCTGCTGACGCTCCAGCTCCTTCAGCAGTTCGGTACGCATATCGCCGCGCTCAAAAATATCCAGCAGCTCGCCGATGATGCGGAAAAAGGTCAGCGCCGAGGCGGTGCGGGTAACCGGGACCGTTTCATGCAGCTGCTGAATCAAGAATTCCACGCGCAGCCAGGTGCGCATTTTTTCATTCAGGGGATGTTCAAACAGAACGACTGTACTCATGGCGTTAATCCTGTTGCGTTGCCGCCAGCGTCAGATAGCGCTGGTGCAGAGCGGCAACCTGCGGCAGCGCCTCATCGGGCGTGCCGCTGTTATTAATGACGTCGTCGGCTACGGCGAGGCGCGCGCTGCGCGTCGCCTGAGCGGACAGAATATTTTGCGCCTGCTGGCGATCGATGCCGTCACGCTGGATGGTGCGCCTGAGCTGCGTCGCTTCATCGACGTCGACCACCAGAACGCGATCCGCCTGATGCTGCAGGCCATTCTCGACCAGCAGCGGCACGACCCACAGCACATAGGGCGCGGTCGACAACGCTTTCAGCTGCTGCGTGCGGGCATTAATCAGGGGATGAAGCAGATTATTCAGCCAGGTTTTTTCATCGGGCGACTGGAAAATAATTGCTCTCAGTCGGGCGCGATTCAGTGCGCCATGCGCTGTCAGAATGCTTTCGCCGTGCCGCTCCGCTATTTGCCGCAGCGCCGCCGATCCCGGCTCGACCACTTCGCGCGCGATAACGTCCGCGTCAATAATCGGCACGCCAAGCGCCGCAAAAGCATTGGCGATGGTGCTCTTTCCACTGCCGATTCCTCCGGTCAGCGCCACGGTATAAGGCATATTACTCTCTCAGGCGCGCTACGCAGCGGGCAAGCCGAAGCGCAAAACTGAGCGCGCGATCACAATGAAAATTCTCAGCTAAATTTATCGGATTGTAGCTTAAATAAAGTGAAATTCGCAGTCTTGTCGGCAGACGCAGGGCGCGTATGATTATGCCACTGGAGCCGTGTGCGCTACCCGAACTGCGATTCGCTGCCACTTACCAGGACAATTTTTATGCGTATTGAAGAAGATTTAAAGCTGGGTTTTAAAGACGTGCTGATCCGCCCTAAGCGCTCCACGTTGAAAAGCCGCTCTGAGGTCGAACTGGCGCGTCATTTTACCTTTAAGCATTCCGGCCTGAGCTGGAGCGGCGTACCGGTGATCGCCGCGAATATGGATACCGTTGGCACCTTCAGTATGGCGGAAGCGCTGGCCAGCTTTGATATTCTTACCGCCGTGCATAAGCACTACGGCGTCGACGACTGGCGCGCCTTTATTGAGCGTTCGCCGGTGTCGTTGTTGAATCACATTATGGTGTCGACCGGCACTTCAGATGCCGACCTGCAGAAGCTGACGGCGATTCTGGCGCTCTCTGCCGATCTCAAATTCATCTGTATTGACGTAGCAAACGGCTATTCCGAGCACTTTGTCACCTTCCTGCAGCGCGCGCGCGAACGCTTTCCAGATCGCACCATTTGCGCAGGCAACGTGGTCACCGGCGAAATGGTAGAGGAGCTGATCCTCTCCGGCGCAGATATCGTTAAGGTCGGCATTGGCCCGGGGTCGGTCTGTACCACGCGTGTGAAAACCGGCGTCGGCTATCCTCAGCTCTCTGCGGTTATCGAATGCGCAGATGCGGCGCACGGCCTGGGCGGCCAGATTGTCAGCGACGGGGGCTGCGCGGTGCCGGGCGATATCGCCAAAGCGTTCGGAGGCGGCGCCGATTTCGTCATGCTGGGCGGCATGCTCGCCGCGCATGACGAGTGTGAGGGAACCGTAGTCGAGGAGAACGGCGAGCAGTTTATGCTGTTTTACGGCATGAGCTCGGAATCGGCGATGAAGCGCCACGTTGGCGGCGTCGCGCAGTATCGCGCGGCGGAAGGCAAAACGGTGAAGCTGCCGCTACGTGGTCCGGTTGCCGAGACGGCGCGCGACATCCTCGGCGGCCTGCGCTCAGCCTGCACTTATGTCGGCGCAGAGCGGCTGAAAGAGCTGACCAAGCGAACCACCTTCATTCGCGTCGCCGAACAGGAAAACCGCGTTTTTAACCGTTAACCTCTCTCTTTCATCAGGGTGCCTGGCGCACCCTAATGCATCACATTTCCCAGCCCAAACACCGGCAGATACATGGCGATCACCAGCGTGCCGACGATGGCGCCAACAATCACCATCATTGCGGGTTCCAGCGAGGCGGCGAGCATATCGGCCAGCGCCAGAGTTTGTGCCTCATGCCACTCCGCGAGCCGTGCCAGCATGGTGTCGAGCGCGCCAGCCTCTTCCCCGACATGCACCAGCTGCATGCAGAGCGGCGTAAACAGCGGATGATCCTGCATCGCCTGGTGCAGCGGCGCACCCTGCGCAATATGGTGCTGAAGCGCCACAACGGCTTCGCGCCACAGCCGCGTGGTCAGCGTCGCCTCCACCGCCTGTAACCCCTGTAGCAGAGTAATGCCCGCCCGCTGCGTGAGCTGCAAAACCGCAAAGATCTGGCTGAGCTGGCTGCCACGCCACAGATCCGAAAGCAGCGGCAGACGCAGCATCAGACGCTGCTCCCACAGCTGCCACGCCGGCGAGCGCCGACGCAGCGCGCGCCAGGCGGCAGCCACGACCAGCAGCGCGACCGCAACCCAGCCGCCCCAGCGCTGCAGACCGACGGAGAGCGCCATCACCGCCGCGGTAAAGGCGGGGAGCGGAGCATTAAACGAGGCGTAGACCGAGACGAATTCCGGCAGTACGAACAGCAGCATGCCGACGCTTACCGCCACGGCCACCAGTAAAATAAACAGCGGATAGCGTAGCGCCTTGACCACTTTATTCCACAGGTGCTGCTGACGCGCCTGCTGATCGGCCAGCTGGGCGCAGCAGACGTCAAGCTGCCCAGTCAGTTCGCCCACTTGCATCAGCGCGGCGAACAAAGGCGGAAAAATCTGCGGCCACTGGCTTAACGCCTGCGAAAAGGGCTCGCCGCGCACTATCCGCAGCCGCAGCGCATGCAGCAGTACGCGCCAGCCGGGATGCGGATGACCTTGCGACAGCAGCGCCAGCCCCTGTGCCAGCGGCAGGCCCGCTTTGAGCAGCGTGGCAAGCTGTCTGATAAGGTCGATCTTCTGCTGCCATTTCCAGTCGCGCGCGCGCCACGTCCTGCGGCGCTGCCAGCTAACCGGCAGCAGATCCTGTTCCGCCAGCTGCCGCAGCAGGCTCTCTTCATCAGCCGCCAGCAGCTGGCCTTCATGCAGCTGCTGCTGGCCATTGACCGCCTGCCAGCAATAGAGGCTAAGCCGGGACATCTTCCAGACCGGTCACGCGCTGCATCTCCTCCAGTGAGGTTTCGCCGCGGCTGACCGCCTCCAGCCCGCCGATGAACAGGGGGCGCATACCCTGTTTTTTCGCCAGCGCCAGTACGCTGTCGAGCGGCATCTCGGCGGCGATGGCGTTTTGCAGCTTGCTGCCGACCGGTAATATCTCAAACAGCGCGAGCCGTCCGAAATAGCCGGAAAAGCAGTGGTCGCAGCCGGGCGCGCGCCAGGTTTGCAGCGTGCCGGGCCAGACGTCGGGCGGAAAATGCGCCATCGCCTGCGCTGGCTGACGACAGTGCGGACAGAGGCGCCGCACCAGCCGTTGCGCCACGATGAGCCGCAGCGCCGGCCCGAGCAGGTAGCCAGGAATGCCCATCTGGCGCAGTCGCGTCAGGGTTTCCGCCGTCGAGTTGGTATGCAGCGTCGATAGCACCAGGTGGCCGGTCTGTGCCGCCTTGACCGCAATCTCCGCCGTTTCCGCATCGCGGATCTCACCTACCATAATGACGTCGGGATCATGGCGCAGCAGGGCACGCAGCACCCGGTTGAAGTCGAGTCCGCATTTAGGGTTGATCTGCGTCTGGTTAATGCCGGCAAGCGGAATTTCCACCGGATCTTCGACGCTGCTGACATTCATCTCCGGCCGGTTCAGCGTGCTCAGGCAGCTATAGAGCGTAAAGGTTTTCCCGCTGCCGGTTGGCCCGGTCACCAGGATAAGTCCCTGTGGCTGCGCCAGTGCGGCGCTCAGCAGACGGCGCTGCGCGGCGGGCAGGCCCAGCTTATCCAGCGACAGGGTGCTGCTTTCGCTCTGCAGCAGACGGATCACCGCTTTTTCGCCATACTGCACCGGCAGCGTCGCCAGACGGAAGGCGGCGGGTTTGCCCTCCAGCGTTAGCGTAAACTGTCCATCCTGAGGTAGCCGCCGCTCGGCAATATCCAGCCCGCCGAGGATTTTCAGCCTGGCGATCAGCGCGGCGGGCGGCGCCTCGCTCAAAGGCGTCAGCGGCTGCAGCACGCCGTCGATGCGCAGCCGGATGCGTACGCCGTCGCGCTGCGGTTCGATATGAATATCAGAGGCCCGCCGCCGCAGCGCCTGCTGCAGCATCTGGTTGACGGCGTCGACCGCCGATTCCGGCAGCGCCTCGCGCGGTACTTCCGCTGAGGTGCTGCCGTGCTGGTGAAGGTCAAGCCGCGCCTGCGGCCAGCATTCGATCTCGATCTGACACTGGCTGGCGAAGTGCAGTGCCTCGCTGAGGCCCTCTGGCACCTGTTCCGCCACGGCGACGCGCAGCAGCGTCGCATCATGATGCAGCAACACGGCCCGATAGCGCTGGCATAGCGCACGTATAGCGGAATCAGGCATCGCCATCGTTAGCTCCTTTATCATCGAAGCGGAACTGCTCCAGACAGTTATCGCGCAGGTTGTCGCTGCTGCTGGTACAGCTGCGCTGCCATCTCAGGCTACCTTCCGTGCTGTCCCATACCGGCGTCATTTCGACGCTCAGGCCGTTCAGGCTCTCCTGACCGGTTAAGGTAATGACGCCGTTTACCACGCTGAGCGCGGAGACGTAACGCGAGCCTTTCGCCGCCGGAATGCCTTTCTCGCCAGCCTGACACTGCGCAGGGCCGCCGCGCTCCATGGCGCACAGCTCTACGGCCGTTTTATAAGGCACCATGGTTTGCAGCATGTCGGTGAGCGCCGCGCGCTGCAGGTAGTTTTGATAGGCCGGTAAGCCAATAGCGCTGAGGATCGCGACGATCCCCACCACAATCATCAGCTCGACCAGGGTAAAACCTTGTTGATTGGTCATGACATCGCCTCTTTCACGGAGAAGAGGGGGCAGAGTAGAAAAGCATGGGCGCTAAACCCAGCGGCGGATTTTCAGGCCGGAAAAAGGTGCGCAATAAAAGAGTTGGGTTGCAGTGCGGAGAACAATGAAGCGGAAGCTGACGCGCAAAAAAAGCCGTGCACGGCGGCACGGCGTAGGGACGTTACAGGCTGGTGAAGCGCATCGAGAGATCGAGCGCACGCACATGCTTGGTAAGCGCGCCGACGGAAACGTAGTCGACGCCGGTTTGGGCAATCTGCGGCAGCGTCGCTTCGGTCACGTTACCGGAGACCTCAAGCTGCGCGCGTCCCTGCGCACGCGCCACAGCCTCGCGCATCGCCTCGAGGGTAAAATTGTCCAGCATAATGATGTCAGCGCCCGCTGCCAGCGCCTGATCCAGCTCCTCCAGCGACTCCACTTCAACCTCCACCGGCACGTCCGGATGCAGCCAGAACGCTTTCTCTACTGCCTGCCGAATCGACCCGCTGGCGATGATATGGTTTTCCTTAATGAGGAAGGCGTCCGAGAGGCCGAGACGATGGTTCGCACCGCCGCCGCACAGCACCGCATATTTCAGCGCGGTGCGCAGGCCCGGCAGGGTTTTGCGCGTGTCCAGCAGCTGCGTGTGACTGCCTTCCAGCAGTTGTACATAGCGTCGGGTTTCGGTCGCGACGCCAGACAGCGTCTGGACAAAATTCAGGGCGGTGCGTTCGGCGGTCAGCAGCAGGCGAGAAGGGCCGCTCAGGGTAAACAGCGTCTGATCGGGCGTCAGGCTATCGCCATCCTCGACCTGCCAGCTCAGCGTGGCATGGCCGCCAAGCTGATTAAACACTTCCTCCACCCAGCGTTTACCACAGAAAACACCCGCCTCGCGCGTGATGACACGCGCCTGGGCCTCACTCTCTTCAGGAAGCAGCTGGGCAGTGATGTCGCGGTCGGCGTCGATTTCGCCGCCCAGATCCTCCTGCAAAGCGCGCGCGACCGTGGCAGGAATGTCCTGTTCGATTCGGGCGATTAGCGCCTGGCGACGGCTATCGGCATTATAACGGCGGGTTGGCATAGCGATTTCGCTCCTGATGACCTGAACAAAGAGGAAGCCACAATAGATCGAAACGGCGCATTTCACCAGTCGAAGTCGAATTTTTGTTTAGTATACTTAACTTGAAAACGGGAGGCGGCACCGCCGCACCTTTAGGCTGCAAAAAGTTATCGAAAATCATGCTATTCTCAGCCGGACTTTGCTAAGGAAAAACCAGCATGAAACTGGAACAGGGCTGGCTGACCGACATTCGTCAGGTGCCGTCGCCGCATTTTAATCAACGTCCCAACGACGAGGCTCCCTCGCTGTTGGTGATCCACAATATCAGTCTGCCGCCGGGCGAATTCGGCGGGCCGTGGATCGATCGGCTGTTTACCGGCACCCTGCCGCCCGACGCCCATCCCTATTTTGCTGATATCGCCCACCTGCAGGTCGCGGCGCACTGCCTGATTCGCCGCGACGGCGAAATCGTGCAGTATGTCTCTTTCGATCATCGCGCCTGGCACGCTGGGGTTTCCTGCTATCAGGGCCGCGAAAACTGCAACGACTTTTCCATCGGCATTGAGCTGGAAGGCACTGACGATCTACCTTACACCGATGCGCAATACCAGGCGCTGGCCGCCGTCACGCAGCTCCTGCTGCAGCACTATCCTTTAACGCCCTCGCGCATTACCGGGCACAGCGATATCGCCCCGACGCGCAAAACCGACCCGGGTCCGGCTTTTGACTGGGAGCAGTATCAGCAGCGGTTGGCGCAGACTTCTTTTTGATTTTCGCGGAGCGGATATGACGTTGTTTTCGTTGTTACTGGTTTTAGGTTGGGAGCGCCTGTTTAAGCTGGGCGAGCACTGGCAGCTCGATCATCGGCTGGAGCCGATCTTTCGCCGCCGTCGCCGTTTTTCGCTGCTGCGCACGCTTGGTATGACCCTGCTGGCGATGGCGCTGACGGCGGTGGCGATCTGGAGCATAAAAGGGCTGTTGTTCGGCATCGTGCAGCTGCTGTTCTGGATCCTGATCGGCCTGCTCTGTATCGGCGCCGGATCGGCGCGCCTGCACTATCACGCCTATTTAAAAGCGGCGAGCCATGACGATGTCGCGGCGCATCAGGCGATGGCGGCCGAGCTGACGCTGATCCACGGCGTGCCGGTGGAGTGCAGCGAGCGAGAATTTTTGCGCGAGCTGCAAAACGCGCTGATCTGGATTAACTTCCGCTTTTACCTGGCGCCGATGTTCTGGTTTGTGGCGGGCGGCCCCTACGGGCCGGTGCTGCTGGTGGGCTATGCCTTCCTGCGAGCCTGGCAGAGCTGGCTGGCGAAACATCAGTCGCCGATGGCGCGCGCGCAGTCAGGCGTCGACGGCCTGCTGCACGTGATTGACTGGATCCCGGCGCGGCTGGCTGGGGTTGCCTATGCGCTGCTGGGGCACGGCGAAAAAGCACTGCCCGCCTGGTTCGCTGCGCTGACTGACCGTCACCGTTCGCAATATCAGGTGCTGACCAGCCTGGCGCAGTTTTCGCTGGAGCGCGATCCGCACCTGGACAAGGTCGAAACCCCGCGCATTGCGGTGGCGCTGGCGAAGCGCATCTCGCTGGTGCTGGTGGTAGTGGTCGCGCTGCTCACCATCTACGGCACGCTGGTATAATCCGCAGGCGGCACGCCGAAATCGGGCGTGCCGTCGTCGCGCCAGACAAAATGTTTCAGCCGCGAATGGCGATTGGGATCCCACAGTGGATCCCCTTCGATTTCCGTGTAGTTGCGGGCGTGATAGACCAGCACATCCTCGCCGTTCTCATCCTGAGTAAAACAGTTGTGGCCCGGTCCGTACTGGTGGTTATCCCAGTTTGAGGTAAAGACCGGCCGCGCCGATTTGTGCCAGTTAGCGGCATCAAGCAGATCCTGCTCAATGCCGATCGACAGCAGCCCCATACAGTAATTTTCGTCGGTGGCGCTGGCCGAATAAGTGACGAACAGCCGATCGCCATGCTTGATCACCGCCGCTCCTTCATTGACGCTAAACCCGGCGCACTCCCACTCATACTCCGGTCGGCTCAGCATCGTCGGCGCGCCTTTCAGCGTCCAGGGGTTAAGCAGCTCCGCCAGGTAGAGATTGGAGTTGCCTGGGATCGCCGGATCCTTCTGCGCCCACAGATACCAGTTTTTGCCCTGATGCACAAAGTGGGTGGCGTCCAGGGCAAAGGTATCGAACTGGCTAAACACCCGGCGCGGCGCCTGCCAGCGTCCGCTAAGCGGATCGGCGTCGTCGCATACCAGCGCGTACATGCGATGCTGAAACAGCCCGTCTTTTATGTCGCGCGTCGGTGCAGCGGCGAAATAGATCACCCACTGTTCGTCGATGCGGTGCAGCTCCGGTGCCCAGATCAGCTCGCTGCAGGGGCCGCTCTCCGGCTTGCGCCAGACCACGACCGGTTCGGCATGGCGCAGATCGAGCAGCGTGCTGGCGCGACGCAGCTCCAGCCGATCATAGGCAGGGACGGAGGCGATAAAGTAGTAGTGCTGCTCATGGCGCAGGATAAAGGGGTCGGCCCGCTGTTCAATAAAGGGATTCGGCCAGGGTGTGCTCATTTCGCTTCTCCAGGTTGGGTAGTGACGCCGTCGCGCTGATGAATTTCATGCAGTTCGCGGAAGTTGGCGCGGCGCAGCGCAAGATCGTCCTGAATCGTGCGCATTAGCGTCCGATCAACCTTCAGCAGGCGCACGACGCCTGCGGTAATCAGGTAGCCAACGCCCGGGATAACGGTGAAGAGCAGCATAATGCCGTTTACCGCCTGCGAGGATTGCTGTTTCGCGCCCGCGTCGTAGCCGTAAATTGAGAGTAAAAAGCCGACCATCGCGCCCGCGACCGCCAGGCCGACCTTAAGGAAGAACAGGTTGCCGGAGAAGCTGATGCCGGTAATGCGCTTGCCTGTTTTCCACTCGCCGTAATCGTCGACGTCGGCCATCAGCGACCAGTGCAGCGGCGACGGGATTTGATGTAGCACGTTCAGCAGGAAATAGGCGATCACTACCGCGACGGTGGCGTGCGGATCGATCCAGTAAAAGCCGCAGGAAAATAAAGCCAGCGCGATATTGGTCCAGAAAAAAACCTTCAGTTTGCACCAGCGATCGGTAAGCAGTTTCGCCAGCGTACTGCCGAGCATCATGCCTACGACGCCGAGGCTGATAAACAGCGTGGCGAAGTGGGTCGTCTGGCCCATCACCCAGGTGACGTAGTACATGGTGGCGGCCATACGGATAAAGCCCGGGCAGACGTTGCAGAAGGTGAGCAGCAAAATGCGCACCCACTGGTCGTTTTTCCATACGTCGCGCAGATCGCTTTTTAGCGCGTCATGGGTCGGCACCGCCGGGCGAATACGTTCGCGCACCGTGGCGAAGCAGAACAGGAACATCCCCAGCCCAATCAGCGCCAGCACGCTCATCGCCAGCTGATAGCCGCGCGCCTTATCCTCACCGCCGAACCATTCCGCCATCGGCAGCAGCGACAGGGAGAGGATCAGCGTCGCAATGCCGACCATCACAAAGCGGTAGGACTGGCAGGAGACGCGCTCGCCGGGATCGCTGGTGATTACGCCGCCCAGTGAACAGTAAGGGATGTTGATGGCGGTGTAGGTCAGGGACATCAGGAAGTAGGTGACGAAGGCCCAGATAACTTTGTTTTCGTAGCTCCAGTCCGGCGTAGTGAACATCAATACGCTAAAGAGCACATACGGCACTGAGATCCACAGCAGCCAGGGACGGAAGCGGCCCCAGCGGCTCTGGGTACGATCGGCAATGGCACCCATAATGGGGTCGGTAATGGCATCCAGCACGCGCACCGAGAGCAGCAGCGTGCCTACCAGAGCAGGCGCCAGGCCAAAAACATCGGTATAGAAATAGTTGAGAAACAGCATGATGGCGCCGCCAATCATATTACAGCCAGCATCACCCATGCCGTAGCCGAGTTTCTCTTTAAAGGTAAGCACCGTAGACTTCATATCGCTTCTCCTGCGAATCATGACGCCAGTGATTATTAGCGCAGATTGAGAGAGCGTTGCAGTAACAAATGGTTGCAGAGATGGATAAAATCCGCGGGTGGGCAAAAACGTGAACTGGCGCGTATCAGGAGACAGGCGCCAGGGAGGGGAGGCAAAGATTAGCGGCTTGTTGCTGAGGTGCTGGCAGCGTTTTCCACCAGGCCG
This sequence comes from Pantoea phyllosphaerae, assembly GCF_051025595.1. NCBI lineage: Bacteria > Pseudomonadati > Pseudomonadota > Gammaproteobacteria > Enterobacterales > Erwiniaceae > Pantoea > Pantoea phyllosphaerae. Next base: position 10,933 of record NZ_JBPFDE010000014.1, on the reverse strand, counting down.
CCAAGCATATTGCCCAGCCAGCCACCGATATTGCCGAAAAGCGAACCGGCGACTTTGGAAATGAATCCTGAGATAAACGGAACAGGTAAGGCTGACCCCAGTGAAGTGCCTATAAGTGAACCAGCCTGCTGGCCAATGGTCGCGGCCAGATCCTGAATAACACCGCTGCCGCTTACGGCGGTAAGTTCGCAAGAAGTGAGTTGACGCATTAAATATTTCCTTTTGTGTTTAAAAGAAAGGAAATGCTAACAGTCAGGGCGGGGAGAAAAATATAGTAAAAAGGCCATTTAAGCCGGTGCGCGTCTGTTACGCGCACCGGAGGAACGTTAGTTTTTTGCCGTGCTCTTGCGCGCGATAGCGTAGCCGATGGCCAGGACGACCAGCCAGACCGGGATTAGCCAGACCGATATCGCCATGCCCGGTGTCATCAGCATAATCACCAGAATGCCGGCCAGAAACGCCAGGCAAAGCCAGTTGCCGAACGGATAGAGCAGCGCCCTAAAGCGCGTTGTCACGCCCTGCTGATCTTTCTTACGGCGAAACTTCAGGTGAGCAAGGCTAATCATCGCCCAGTTGATCACCAGCGCGGAGACCACCAGCGACATCAGCAGACCGAAAGCTTCTCCCGGCATCAGATAGTTGATCAGCACGCAGAGTGCGGTCGCCACGGCTGAAACCAGAATGGTGGTTACCGGCACGCCGCGACGATCAACCTTCAGCAGCGCTTTCGGCGCATTGCCCTGCTGGGCCAGGCCGAACAGCATGCGGCTGTTGCAGTAGACGCAGCTGTTATAGACCGACAGCGCGGCGGTCAGGATGACCACGTTCAACGCATTCGCCACCAGCGCATCGCCCAGTTCATGGAAGATCAGCACGAAGGGGCTGGTGTCTGCGGTGACGCGCGTCCAGGGCATCAGCGACAGCAGCACCGCCAGCGAACCGATATAGAAAATCAGGATGCGGTAGATAACCTGATTGGTGGCTTTCGGGATGCTCTGCTCGGGATTATCGGCTTCTGCGGCGGTGATGCCGACCAGCTCCAGGCCGCCGAACGAAAACATAATGATCGCCATCATCATTACCAGTCCACTGAAGCCGTGCGGCAGGAAGCCGCCCTGTGCCCAGAGATTGCTGACGCTGGCCTGCGGGCCGCCGGTGCCGCTGAGCAGCAGCCAGCCGCCAAACAGGATCATAGCGATAACGGCGACGACTTTGACGATGGAGAACCAGAATTCCATCTCGCCATAGACTTTCACGTTAGTCAGGTTAATGGCGTTGATCAGCACGAAAAAGACGGCGGCGGTGATCCAGGTTGGGATATCGGGCCACCAGAACTGAACGTATTTGCCGACGGCGGTCAGCTCGGCCATGGCCACCAGCACATAAAGTACCCAGTAGTTCCAGCCCGAGGCAAAGCCGGCGAAGTTGCCCCAGTATTTATAGGCGAAGTGGCTGAAGCTGCCGGCGACCGGCTCCTCAACTACCATCTCTCCCAACTGACGCATAATCAGAAAGGCGATAAAACCGGCAATGGCGTAGCCCAGAATAACGCCCGGCCCGGCCGCCTGAATTACCGATGCGCTGCCCAGAAACAGGCCGGTGCCCACGGCACCGCCCAGCGCGATCAGCTGGATATGACGGTTTTTTAGCCCGCGCTTCAGCGTATCGCCATGCTGTTGTTCCATACGAACCTCATATTGTTTTAATTCTTCTTTTGCAGCGCGCGATGGCTGTCAGGAAGTGGTTACATTAACGTACTGATTTATTTACGGTATCAGGCGCGCTCTCTGCCTGCGCAGGCTACCCTGGCGACAAGAATAGTGATATGCGATGCGCTTTGCACCTGCTTTCTCTTTTCGTGCTGAGACCTGACTGAAAAAGCACCGCCGCCATCACATTGCCGCCTGCGCCTTTTCTGCCATGAATCGTTCCTGAAGACGAATAAGATTGTCTTATGGTGCGTAAGAGAATCGCCCTTAACGCTGTGTAAGGTTTGGTAAAAGTAGCGAGAATTAACCTTTCCCGCGCAGCGCCATTTCTGTTTTTCCTGCGGCAACTTAAGGCCGTGAAGCGCCTTCCAGCATAAGGAATGTGACTGGCGTCATATAGACACAAGGTGAATACTTTGTTACTTTACGGCCAACTTTTTGAAATTGGTATTACCAATTTACTCCGGACGACGGCTTGATAAGAAGGGAAGATGGCTTACAGCAAGATTCGCCAACCCAAACTCTCAGATGCCATTGAACAGCAGCTGGAATCGCTGATTATGGAAGGGACGCTGCGTCCTGGCGAGAAGCTATTGCCTGAGCGCGAACTCGCCAAACAATTTGATGTCTCACGTCCATCCCTTCGCGAAGCCATACAGCGTCTGGAAGCGAAAGGCCTGCTGCTGCGCCGTCAGGGTGGCGGCACTTTCGTCCAGCAGAATCTCTGGCAAAGCCTGAGCGATCCGCTCGTCAGCCTGCTTACCAAGCATCCGGAATCCCAGTTCGATTTACTGGAAACACGCCATGCGCTGGAAGGGATTGCGGCATATTACGCGGCGCTACGCGGCACGGAAGAGGATATTGAGCGTATCCGCCACTGCCACATGCAAATACAGCAGGCTCAGGAGAGCGGCGATCTCGACGCCGAGGCGAATGCGGTGATGCAGTATCAGATCGCTGTCACAGAAGCCGCCCACAATGTGGTGCTGCTGCATTTACTGCGCTCGATGGGCCCGATGCTGGAACAAAACGTTCGACAGAATTTTGAATTGCTCTACTCGCGCCGGGAAATGCTGGCGAAAGTGAGCGGTCACCGCGCCAGTATTTTCGCGGCGATTGTGGCTCGCGAGCCGGAGCAGGCGCGCGAAGCCTCACATCGTCATCTGGCGTTCATAGAGGAAATCTTGCTGGACAGAAGTCGGGAGCAGACTCGTCGTGAACGCTCCCTGCGTCGTTTACAGCAACGTAAGGAATAACGCGCGACAAAGAACGCGCGGATACCAACGACGGGCCTGTCTCCTTGTGCTTTTATAACAGAGCACAGAGAGACAGGCTCCTGACAATTCAACGTATTAGACACAGATAAGGAATACCCCCCATGTCAGAACGTTTACAGAATGACGTGGATCCGATCGAAACTCGTGACTGGCTACAGGCGATCGAATCGGTCATCCGTGAAGAAGGTGTTGAGCGTGCGCAGTATCTGATCGATCAGGTGCTGAGCGCGGCCCGCAAAGGCGGTGTGAAAGTGGCGGCAGGCGGTAACGCCATCAGCAACTATATCAACTCTATTGCCGTTGAAGACGAGCCGGAGTATCCGGGTAACACGTCTCTGGAGCGTCGTATCCGTTCCGCTATTCGCTGGAACGCCATCGTATCGGTGCTGCGCGCCTCGAAGAAAGATCTGGAGCTGGGCGGCCATCTCTCCTCATTCCAGTCTTCTGCGACCATCTATGAAGTGTGCTTTAACCACTTCTTCCGTGCACGCAGCGACAAAGACGGCGGCGATCTGGTTTACTTCCAGGGGCATATCTCGCCGGGTATCTACTCACGCGCCTTCCTTGAAGGTCGTCTGACCGAAGAGCAGATGAACAACTTCCGTCAGGAAGTGCACGGCAACGGCCTCTCATCTTATCCGCACCCGAAACTGATGCCTGACTTCTGGCAGTTCCCGACCGTTTCTATGGGTCTGGGTCCGTTGAACGCCATCTACCAGGCGAAGTTCCTGAAATATCTGGAGCACCGCGGCCTGAAGGACACCTCTAACCAGACCGTTTACGCCTTCCTCGGCGACGGCGAGATGGATGAGCCGGAGTCCAAAGGCGCGATCACTATCGCGACCCGCGAGAAGCTGGACAACCTGGTGTTCATCATCAACTGTAACCTGCAGCGTCTGGACGGTCCGGTTACCGGCAACGGTAAGATCATCAACGAACTGGAAGGCATCTTTGCGGGCGCTGGCTGGAACGTCATCAAAGTGATCTGGGGCGGTCGCTGGGATGAGCTGCTGAAAAAAGATACCAGCGGCAAGCTGATTCAACTGATGAACGAAACCGTCGACGGCGACTATCAGACCTTTAAATCCCGTGACGGCGCCTACGTGCGCGAACACTTCTTCGGCAAATACCCGGAGACGGCGGAGCTGGTTAAAGACTGGTCAGACGAAGAGATCTTCGCCCTGAACCGCGGCGGCCACGATCCGAAGAAAATCTACGCGGCACTGAAGAAAGCGCAGGAGACCAAAGGTCAGCCGACGCTGATCCTGGCGCATACCATTAAAGGCTATGGTATGGGTGACACCGCGGAAGGTAAGAACATCGCGCACCAGGTCAAGAAGATGAACATGGATGGCGTTCGCTACATCCGCGATCGCTTCAACGTGCCGGTTGCCGACGACAAGATCGAAGAGCTACCGTACGTCACCTTCGAAAAAGGTTCGGAAGAGTACAACTACCTGCACGGCCAGCGCGAGAAGCTGGGCGGCTACCTGCCGACCCGTCAGGCGCAGTTCACTGAAAAACTGGATATGCCGAAGCTGGAAGAGTTCAAAGCGCTGCTGGAAGAGCAGAGCAAAGAGATCTCGACCACTATCGCTTTCGTGCGCGCCCTGAACGTGATGCTGAAGAACAAGTCGATCAAAGATCGTCTGGTGCCGATCCTCGCGGACGAAGCCCGTACCTTCGGTATGGAAGGTCTGTTCCGTCAGATTGGTATCTACAGCCCGAACGGTCAGCAGTACACCCCGCAGGACCGCGAGCAGGTTGCTTACTATAAAGAAGATGAGAAAGGCCAGATTCTGCAGGAAGGGATCAACGAGCTGGGCGCAGGTTCATCCTGGCTGGCGGCGGCGACCTCTTACAGCACCAACAACCTGCCGATGATCCCGTTCTACATCTACTACTCCATGTTCGGTTTCCAGCGTATCGGCGACCTGATGTGGCTGGCGGGCGACCAGCAGGCGCGCGGCTTCCTGGTAGGTGGCACCTCCGGTCGTACCACGCTGAACGGTGAAGGTCTGCAGCACGAAGATGGTCACAGCCATATTCAGTCGCTGACTATCCCGAACTGTATCTCTTACGATCCGGCTTACGCCTATGAAGTGGCCGTCATCATGCATGACGGTCTGGTACGTATGTACGGTGAAGCGCAAGAGAACGTTTACTATTACATCACCACGCTGAACGAAAATTACCACATGCCAGCGATGCCGGAAGGCGCCGAAGAGGGTATCCGCAAGGGTATCTACAAGCTGGAAACCGTGGAAGGCAGCAAAGGCAAAGTGCAGCTGCTGGGCTCAGGCTCTATCCTGCGTCACGTGCGTGAAGCGGCGCAGATCCTGGCGAAAGATTACGGCATCGGCTCCGACGTCTACAGCGTCACCTCGTTCACCGAACTGGCGCGCGACGGCCAGGACTGTGAGCGCTGGAATATGCTGCATCCGACCGAAGAAGCGCGCGTGCCGTACATCGCTCAGGTGATGAACGACGCGCCGGCGGTGGCATCGACCGACTACATGAAGCTGTTCGCAGAACAGGTTCGCAGCTATGTTCCGGCCAGCGATTACCGCGTGCTGGGCACCGACGGCTTTGGCCGCTCCGACAGCCGCGAAAACCTGCGTCACCACTTTGAAGTGGACGCCTCCTACGTGGTGGTAGCTGCGCTGGGCGAACTGGCTAAACGTGGCGAAATCGACAAGAAAGTGGTGGCGGACGCGATCGCTAAGTTCGACATCGATGCCGATAAAGTTAACCCGCGTCTGGCTTAAGAGGTAAGAGAGTAATGGCTACTGAAATTAAGGTACCGGATATCGGGTCTGATGAAGTTGAAGTCACCGAAATTCTGGTGAAGGTTGGCGACAAGGTGGAAGCCGAGCAGTCGCTGATCACTGTAGAAGGCGACAAAGCCTCTATGGAAGTCCCCTCGCCGCAGGCCGGCGTGGTGAAAGAGATCAAAATCGCCACCGGTGACAAAGTTGAAACCGGCTCCCTGATTATGATTTTTGACGCAGAGGGCGCGGCGGCAGACGCTGCGCCAGCGGCGGAAGAGAAGAAAGCCGACGCCGCTCCGGCGCCGACGGCTGCCGCTACCGAAGCTAAAGATGTCAACGTGCCGGATATCGGCGGCGACGAAGTGGAAGTCACCGAGATCCTGGTAAAAGTTGGCGACAAAATCGAAGCTGAGCAGTCGCTGATCGTCGTCGAAGGCGACAAAGCCTCGATGGAAGTGCCTGCGCCGTTCGCGGGCACCGTCAAAGAGATCAAAATCGAAACCGGCGCGAAAGTCAGTACCGGCTCGCTGATCATGGTCTTCGAAGCGGAAGGCGCTGCACCTGCCGCTGCCGCGAAGCCTGCGCTGAAAGAAGAGGCGACTTCTGCACCGGCGGCGACTGCTGGCGCGAAAGAGGTCAACGTGCCGGATATCGGCGGCGATGAAGTCGAAGTCACCGAAGTGCTGGTGAAAGTCGGCGACAAAGTGGAAGCCGAGCAGTCACTGATCGTTGTCGAAGGCGACAAAGCGTCAATGGAAGTGCCTGCACCGTTCGCCGGTACCGTCAAAGAGCTGAAAGTCTCTACCGGCGATAAAGTCAGCACCGGCTCGCTGATCATGGTCTTCGAAGTGGAAGGCGCGGCGAAAGTTGAAGCGCCGAAGCAGGAAGCTGCGCCTGCGCAGGCGCCGGCGAAAGCTGAAGCACCTGCCGCACCGGCAGCGCCGAAGGCTGACGCGAAAGGCGACTTCGCCGAGAACGATGCCTACGTGCACGCGACGCCGGTTATCCGTCGTCTGGCGCGCGAATTCGGCGTTAACCTGGCGAAGGTTAAAGGCACCGGCCGCAAAGGCCGCATCCTGAAAGAAGATGTGCAGAGCTACGTGAAGGACGCGGTGAAACGCGCCGAAGCGGCACCGGCTGCTGCCGCCAGCGGCGGAAGCCTGCCTGGCCTGCTGCCGTGGCCGAAAGTCGACTTCAGCAAGTTCGGTGAAGTGGAAGAGGTGGAGCTGGGCCGCATCCAGAAAATTTCTGGCGCTAACCTGAGCCGTAACTGGGTGGTGATCCCGCACGTTACCCACTTCGACAAAACCGATATCACCGATCTGGAAGCGTTCCGTAAGCAGCAGAACGCTGAAGCCGAGAAGCGCAAGCTGGACGTGAAGTACACCCCGGTGGTGTTCATCATGAAAGCGGTCGCTGCCGCGCTGGAGCAGATGCCGCGCTTCAACAGCTCGCTGTCTGAAGATGCGCAGCGCCTGACGCTGAAAAAGTACATCAACATTGGCGTGGCGGTTGATACGCCGAACGGCCTGGTGGTTCCGGTCTTTAAAGACGTGAACAAGAAGGGCATCACCGAGCTCTCTCGCGAGCTGATGGCGACCTCGAAGAAAGCGCGCGACGGCAAGCTGACCGCCAGCGACATGCAGGGCGGCTGCTTCACCATCTCCAGCCTTGGCGGCCTCGGCACGACGCACTTCGCGCCGATCGTCAACGCGCCGGAAGTGGCTATCCTCGGCGTCTCCAAATCGGCGATGGAGCCGGTCTGGAACGGCAAAGAGTTCGTGCCGCGTCTGATGATGCCGATCTCCTTGTCCTTCGACCACCGCGTGATCGACGGAGCAGATGGTGCACGTTTCATCACCATCATCGGCAATATGTTGTCCGACATTCGCCGTCTGGTGATGTAAGCACAATCAAGGCCGGCAATCGCCGGCCTTGTTGTAAAGATTCGTGGCATCGCGGTTTGCAGTTTATTAACAATTCTGTAAACTCTTGCGGTGATAAATGTCCCGGTGGAGCAAAGGACATCGTGAGCCTGTTTCGTCAGGCGTATCTGGCGCAGTCAGTTGTTAACGCCCAGCGCGCAGCACCCGCAGCGTACTCAAGATACGCAAAGCGCCGCGCACTGCCCGGATGCAAGTGGCCGACCAGCCTGATGAGAAGCGCTCTACGTCTGACCCGCCGGATCACAACTAAGAGGTCATGATGAGTACAGAGATTAAAACCCAGGTCGTGGTACTTGGGGCTGGTCCTGCAGGTTACTCTGCAGCCTTCCGTTGCGCTGATTTAGGTCTGGAAACCGTACTGGTAGAGCGTTACAGCACCCTCGGCGGTGTCTGTCTTAACGTGGGCTGTATCCCGTCAAAAGCGCTGCTGCACGTTGCTAAAGTGATCGAAGAGGCGAAAGCCCTGGAAGAGCACGGCATCGTGTTTGGTCAGCCCTCTACGGACATCAATAAAGTCCGCACCTGGAAAGAGAAAGTCATTAACCAGCTGACCGGCGGTCTTGCTGGTATGGCGAAAGGTCGTAAAGTCAAAGTGGTTAACGGCCTGGGCAAATTCACTGGGGCAAATACTCTGGTTGTGGAAGGTGAAGGCGGTGCGACCACCATCAACTTCGACAATGCTATTATCGCGGCCGGTTCTCGTCCGATCACGCTGCCGTTTATTCCGCATGACGACCCGCGCGTATGGGACTCTACCGATGCGCTGGAGCTGAAAGAAGTGCCGGAGCGTATGCTGGTGATGGGCGGCGGTATTATCGGTCTCGAAATGGGTACCGTTTACCATGCGCTGGGTTCGCAGATTGACGTGGTCGAGATGTTCGATCAGGTTATCCCGGCCGCCGATAAGGACGTGGTGAAGGTCTTCACCAAGCGTATCGCGAAGCAGTTCAATCTGATGCTGGAAACCAAAGTTACCGCGGTTGAAGCGAAAGAAGACGGCATCTACGTCACCATGGAAGGCAAAAAAGCGCCGGCCGAACCGCAGCGTTACGACGCGGTGCTGGTGGCAATCGGCCGCGTGCCGAACGGTAAAGGTCTGGATGCCGGTAAAGCGGGCGTGGAAGTGGACGATCGCGGCTTTATCCGCGTCGACAAGCAGATGCGCACCAACGTTCCGCACATCTACGCTATCGGCGATATCGTGGGCCAGCCGATGCTGGCGCATAAAGGCGTGCACGAAGGCCACGTGGCGGCAGAAGTTATCGCCGGTATGAAGCACTATTTCGATCCGAAAGTGATCCCGTCAATCGCCTACACCGAGCCGGAAGTGGCATGGGTCGGCCTGACTGAGAAAGAAGCGAAAGAGAAGGGCATCAGCTACGAGACGGCGACCTTCCCGTGGGCGGCCTCTGGCCGTGCTATCGCCTCTGACTGCGCTGACGGCATGACCAAGCTGATTTTCGACAAAGAGACGCATCGCGTCATCGGCGGCGCGGTTGTCGGCACCAACGGCGGCGAGCTGCTGGGCGAAATCGGTCTGGCAATCGAGATGGGCTGCGACGCGGAAGATATGGCGCTGACCATCCATGCGCACCCGACGCTGCACGAGTCGGTTGGCCTGGCGGCTGAGATCTTCGAAGGCAGCATTACCGACCTGCCGAACCCGAAAGCGAAGAAGAAGTAATTTTTTGCTGGTTCAGAGAAAGCCTCCGAAAGGGGGCTTTTTTATTGGCGGCTTTATTTTGGTTTCGCCAAATTGATGATGAGCTCGCGAGGAAAAATAGTTTCCTCCGATTGCTCAATCTCATCTATTGTCCACCAGTGATATCTTCGAATGACGCGCTGTTCAGTATGACTCCAGCCGGTAACGTCGATCTCCTGACCCTTCACCCACACCCTAAAGAAACGCTCCTCGGCGAGAACGGCCTCTCCATCTGGCAGCATCATCGTAAAGCTTCTTTTCGCTAACTGCGGGCCGACCGTTTTACATATAAAGCCCGTCTCTTCGCACAATTCGCGCAAGGCCGCCTCTTCGAAAGATTCATCCCCTTTAAGCCCGCCACCTGGCGTTGCCCAGTACGATTCACCTTCAAGTGCATCATTTTGGTGATGAAAATGAAAGAGGAGGATACGATTTTCAGATGACAGAACAATCAATCTTGAGGCCGAACGTGTGCGCATAATCATTCTCTCGGTATGGCTGGGAATGGCTTAGGTTAACTTCAGGCTGTAAGCGCTGAGGGCTGGCGATTACAGGATGCAGATTAAGGAACAGGATGAACGATAAGCACCATGGGGAAGACCCTTTTTTTCATCCATTTTATAACTGGCTGATTTTTAATGTTTTTATATTAGCCCTGTAAAAAAGGGTTTTTTAAGAGATTTTGGTCAAAAATGACTTCTTTTGAGTAGGTTAGAGTGTATGAGCAACAGTTCACTGCCGTACAGGCAGCTTAGAAAGCTTGCGCCTGGGTACGCCCAATTTACGTTACGTTCACTGCCGTACAGGCAGCTTAGAAATGATTGTTATCGATGAGCGCTCGCAATCCGCAGTTCACTGCCGTACAGGCAGCTTAGAAAGCTATGCAGCGTTTTCCAGGATGTATCGAACTGTTCACTGCCGTACAGGCAGCTTAGAAATGCCTGCATTCCTTGCTCCATACATGCCGGAAGTTCACTGCCGTACAGGCAGCTTAGAAAGCTGGCATGACTCGCAACACGGCGATAGCCGCGTTCATTGCCGTACAGGCAGCTTAGAAATTGCCCGCTTCGGTGTAGCGCACGATACAATCGTTCACTGCCGTACAGGCAGCTTAGAAAACTCGAAAAAACTTTTAAAACAGGCAGGCTACGTTCACTGCCGTACAGGCAGCTTAGAAAGAGCAAAAATGGCTGGATACGCGTAAAAGTGCCGTTCACTGCCGTACAGGCAGCTTAGAAAGTGCAGATGACAACATCAATCACTGTCAGAAAGTTCACTGCCGTACAGGCAGCTTAGAAATGGTGGCAAGACGCTGGCGCGTTCAGATGATGGTTCACTGCCGTACAGGCAGCTTAGAAAAGCAACGGTAACCTGCAGAGTAGATGCGCCGGGTTCACTGCCGTACAGGCAGCTTAGAAAACGCACAAAAATAGTAATCCACCACCGGGAGTGTTCACTGCCGTACAGGCAGCTTAGAAAAGCAACGGTAACCTGCAGAGTAGATGCGCCGGGTTCACTGCCGTACAGG